>JAJZCJ010000245.1 GCA_021846145.1 Bacillota bacterium | reverse complement strand
GCAGCCGTGTTTGAGCAGGGGCAAAGTAAACACGTCCGACTGAGGCACAAATGCGCCCCAAAAGGGTCTTTGTAGGGCCTTTGTGATGTCTCGGTATCCACAAAATTAAGGACAGCGAAAAAGGCTCTATATAAGCATTACTTGTTGCCAATTCTCTCTCGTGGTACCATGTCGACAGGTAAGGGGGAAGTGGGTTGCTTTATGTTATTGCGGTAATCGTCATCGCATTGGATCAATTGGTTAAATGGGAAATCGCCACCCATCTTGCTGTTAATCAGTCTGTCGTGATCATCCCTAGGATGCTTGATCTATTCTATATACGCAATCATGGAGCGGCTTTTAGTATGCTCATTGATCAACGTGTGTTGTTAATTGTTGTTTCTCTGCTTGTCATGGTGGCCATTATTTATGTAGACCGCTACTATGCAAAAGGTAAATTTGATATGAAGATAGCACTTGGTTTGCTTTTTGGCGGCGCAGCGGGCAACTTGATTGATCGCGTGCATTTGGGGTACGTGATAGACTATGTGTACTTGCAGTTTATTCATTTTCCTGTATTCAATCTAGCGGATAGCGCGATTGTGATTTCTATTTTCTATCTTCTCATCCGCTTTTTCGTGCGTAAAGATACTCAAAATAAAAATAGTGATAGCAGGGAGTCGCCTCATGAGTGAAGAGGAATTAGAGTGGACGATTGATCAGAATGGTCAACGCTTAGACAAGTATTTATCGGAAAAGGCAGATTTTACACGCGCTTTTGTACAGCGCTTGATTGATGATGAGCGGGTGTGGATTGACGGACGCATAGCCAAATCGAGTAAAAAAATTCAGGAAGGGCAGCAAGTACGTGTGCTCATCCCGCTTCCCGAGATGCCTCATGCGACACCAGAAAACATTCCGCTTACTATCGTCTATGAAGATGCGGATGTGCTAGTGGTCAATAAACCTCGCGCAATGGTCGTGCACCCTGCGCCAGGGCATGCAAGTGGAACGCTTGTCAACGCATTGTTGTGGCATTTTGAACATTTGTCTACGCGTGCAGGGAACGAGCGCCCAGGCATTGTACATCGCATTGACAAAGATACGAGTGGACTGTTGGTGGTCGCAAAAACGGATCAGGCGCACTTAAGTCTAAGTCAACAGTTAAAAGATCACATGATGACGAGAATCTACGTTGCCATTGTGCACGGCGTCTTCGGTCATGAACGTGGCAGAATTGATGCGCCCATTGGCCGTCATCCCCATATGCGACAACTGATGGCGGTGCGTGAAGATGGTGGTGGTCGTTCTGCGCTGACACATTTTCGCGTGTTAGAATCTTTTTCCGAATATACGCACCTTGAACTGCGCTTGGAAACAGGTCGCACGCATCAAATTCGCGTTCATATGGCGTATATTGGTCATCCTGTGGTAGGCGATCCGGCTTATGCCACCAAAGATCCTTTCCACTTAGGGGGACAGGCGTTGCATGCAGGTACGCTGGGATTTGTTCACCCTCGTTCTGGAGAATCTTTGCTATTTCATGCTCCTATGCCTGAAATCATGGAAAAAGTACTGAAAACCCTACGTTTGTCTTGACGGGGGTATTTTTTCTTTGTTATGATTAACAAAATTACATAGATCCTTTAAGCAGGTACAGAGAGACTTGCAAGGAAGCGGTGTACAGTGCAAGGTGTCAGATGGCAAGTAAACCTCATTCAGTGCGGACAAGCTGGGTGGTGGTGGTCATCGGAATACGCATCTGTGCGAAGGGATCTTCTTCCTTGGGAGAGATCCCTTTTTTAGTACGCAAATAAGGAGAGATGGCGACTTGAATGCGGATATGGGGGTTGTTTTATTAGATCATACCGCCATGCAGCGCGCGTTGACGAGAATTGCCCATGAGATTATTGAGCGTTCAAGTGGCGCGGATGGCATCGTGCTCGCAGGCATTCGCACGCGTGGCATCTATCTTGCTCATCGACTGGCGATGGAGATTAGTCAGATTGAGGGATGGCAAGTGCCGGTGATAGAACTGGACGTCTCCTTGTTTCGCGATGATCGAGAAAAAGCACCTGCCATTCCAGTGAGTTCCCTTCATGATGCCGTGCACAATCGCTGGGTGGTGCTCGTCGACGATGTGTTTTATACCGGGCGAACAGTGCGAGCAGCGCTAGATGCCTTGACTCATTCTGCGCGACCGGCGCTCATTCAATTGGCAGTACTCGTCGATCGCGGACATCGCGAATTGCCCATTCGCCCTGATTACGTTGGGAAAAACATTCCCACTTCACGTGCTGAGCGGATCTCTGTACGTTTGTTGGAGGTGGATGGTGAAGACGTGGTGCGGCTTTATAAGTTTGATTCAGGACTTTTGCAAGTAGAGGAGGAGGCACACGATTGACACATTTAATCAGTGCAAAAACGCTAACAAAGCAAGAAATCCTCGCGATTATTGAGCGAGCTTTCGCGATGCAATCGGTACAAAAGCAGGGCAAGAGTGATCTTTTAGCGGGGAAAATTATGGCGGCGCTGTTCTTTGAACCTTCAACAAGGACGCGGCTGTCATTTGAAACTGCTATGCATCGTCTGGGCGGAAGTGTGATCAGCACCGAAAATGCGCGCGAATTTTCGTCAGCGGTAAAAGGCGAAACACTGGAAGACACGATTCGCGTGGTCAGTGGTTATGCCGATGTGATCGTGCTTCGTCACAATGAAATTGGCGCGGCTGCGCGCGCGGCAAGTGTCAGTCAGGTGCCCGTACTGTCAGCGGGTGACGGTGCCGGCGAGCATCCTTCTCAGGCACTGCTCGATACGTTTACGATCGCAAAGGAACTAGGCCGAATTGATGACTTAACCGTGGGGCTCGTTGGCGATCTAATGTACGGGCGTACGGTACATTCCCTGATTTATACACTCAGCCAATTTTCAGGCATTCGCTTTTTATGTGCCGCCCCTGCACACACGCCACTTCCGGATGATTTGATCAAATTCGCCACGGCCAGAGGGGCGAAGGTGGAGTTTGAACCTAATTTATCCAAAGTCGCTGCTGCGGTCGATGTGCTTTACCAGACGCGGATTCAAAAAGAACGTTTTCAGTCGCTAGAAGAATACGAAATTAGCAAAGGCTTGTATGTGGTCGACGAAACTATTCTTGAAAAAATGCAGCCATCTTCGATTATTATGCATCCTTTGCCGCGTGCGGGAGAAATCACGCCTGCAGTCGATCGGGACCCGCGTGCCGCGTATTTTCGCCAGACTCATTACGGGGTTCCGGTGCGGATGGCGCTCTTATTGGACTCACTGTTAACAACCGACGAGGGGGTTTGAGATGGGGCTGTTACTGACAGGTGGCAAAGTGGTTGTCCCGCAGGAAAATACGCAAAAAGAATGGGACGTACTGATCGAAAACGGTGTGATTACCGCCATGGGAAGTGAGCTTAGGCAAACTGGCCATACAGTGCGCAAAGTGCAAGGGTATATTCTACCCGGGTTGATTGATGTTCACGTGCATTTGCGAGAACCGGGACAGGTGCACAAAGAAACGATAGAATCAGGCACTCGCGCTGCGGCGGCTGGGGGATTTACACAAATTTGCGCGATGCCAAATACGATTCCCGTATTGGATACGCCAGAACTGATTCGCGAAGTCATTGTCAAAGCACAACAGTTTGGTTATGCCACGGTACATCCAATCGCGGCCATTACACGCGCAGAACAAGGCGAGGAACTGACTGATTTTCCTGCTCTAAAAAAAGCCGGTGCCGTGGCGCTGTCAGATGACGGGCGTGGGGTGCAGTCTGCAAACGTGATGTTTCAGGCGTTATTGCGGGCAACTTTGCTGCACTTGCCTGTCGCTGTGCACGCAGAAGACAATTCGCTTGCCGCAGGGGGGCACATGCACGCGGGAAAAGTGGCACAAGAGCTAGGCGTGCAAGGCATCCCCGGCGTTGCAGAAACGTCGATGATCGCGCGCGATATGTGGCTCGCACAGGAGGCTAACGCGCACCTGCACCTGTGTCACGTCAGTCCCGCTGCTGCAGTCGCCGCCATACGCCAAGGCAAAGTGCTAGGCCTTCCGATTACAGCAGAAGTGACGCCACATCACCTGCTGTTAACAGAGGAAACAGTGAGAGAGTGGGGTGCAAACGCCAAGGTGAATCCCCCTTTACGTTCAGAAGCAGATCGGTTGGCGTGCATTCAAGGACTGCTTGACGGCACCCTTGACCTAGTGGCTACTGATCATGCGCCGCACACGCAAGTGGAGAAGGCAAAAGGATTAGAGGCAGCGCCGTTTGGCTTGGTGGGGCTTGAAACAAGCTTTCCGTTGCTTTATACCGCATTTGTTAAAAGTGGTATCCTGACGCTTCCTGAACTAGTGTACAAAATGTCCACGAGGCCTGCGCAAGTGTTTCACCTTGCTGGGGGAACACTCGAAATTGGTGGGGTCGCGGACTTAACAATCATTGATCCAGACACGGTGCAAACAGTCGATCCGGAATCTTTTTATTCTCAAGGTCGCAATACGCCTTTTGCTGGTCGTGAACTTGTCGGGTGGCCTGTCATGACGATACACAAAGGGCAAGTGGTTTATGAACGCTGAACGTGGATGGGGGGCGCAACGGTTGAAATCAAGACTCGTATTGGAAGATGGCACGGTGTTTACAGGTGAGCACTTTGGAGCCGTAGGAGAGTCGATCGGCGAGGTCGTATTTAATACAGGCATGACAGGGTATCAGGAAATATTGACAGATCCATCGTATTGTGGGCAGATCGTCACGATGACCTATCCTTTGATCGGGAATTACGGCTGTACTGTCAA
>JAJZCJ010000244.1 GCA_021846145.1 Bacillota bacterium | reverse complement strand
CGTGACGCACAAACCATGGTTCGATCCAATAATCACCTTTATTTTAATAGTAGTAATGGTATACACTTCATGGAGGATTGTAAAAGAATCTCTCTTGATTTTAATGGAAGGAACCCCTAATACGATTAATCTTGAGATGCTACATGAACAAATCAGTCGATTGCCGGGGATTTTAGCTATCCATGACATTCATGTGTGGGCTGTTTCTGATCGTGATATTGCTGCGTCGTTGCATGTTGTTATCGGTCCTAAAGTAGTCATTTCAGAAACAGATCGCTTAATAAAGGAGATTGAGGAAATATTAAAACTGCGATTTGGAATAGTGCACTCTGCCATTCAGTTGGAGTCGCAGGTGGATCCTGATCATCACGGCTTTCCGCACAGCAATAAATACCAATTTTATTAAAGGCTATATAAGATTAACAATTGGGTGGGAAACTAAGATGTCGATTCAGGTTAACGTAGTTGACGATCACCATCTTTTTCGAAAAGGTGTGATCGGTATTATTAATGCTTCTTCGGATATAGAAGTAGTAGGTGAAGCTGACAACGGTAGGGATGCGATTGCACTAGTCCAGAAAACGCATCCAGATGTGTTGATCATGGATTTGGCCATGCCTGTAATGGGGGGGATGGAAGCCACAAAACGGATACGTGATGTGGATCATCAAGTAAAGATTTTAATTCTGACGGTGAACGAAGATGAGCGCTCCTTGTTTGAAGCGGTAAAATCCGGTGCGCAAGGGTATGTGTTAAAAACGGTGGATCCCGAGGAATTACTTCATTCTATTCGCAGTGTTGCTGCAGGAGAGGCAGTGGTCCCTAGCAATCTCGCATTGCGAATTCTATCAGAGATGTCTAGGCCCAAGGCTTCGGCACCCGTTGGCGATGGGGTGGAGCCATTAACTGCACGTGAGATTGAGGTGCTGCGAGAGTTGGGGACAGGCGCTTCTAATCGTGATATCGCTAAACGTCTGTTCATCAGTGAAAACACAGTACGCAATCACGTGAGAAATATATTGGATAAATTACATGTATCCAATCGCGTGGAAGCTGCCACCTATGCGGTAAGGGAAGGACTTGTGGATGAAAATAATTCGAATGATTCGGATATGTCTAATATATGAAAAATCGGGATGCGAATAGGATGGGAAGGTTAACTCGAATACATCACTATGATCAGGTGTTATTTGATTTTTTGAAGCAAAAAATGACGTTAATTGCTGCTGTCATCGGTATCGGTCTGTGTATTTTGGGCTTTTTGCTTCATAATATAGAAATGAGCATTGAAGTGGTCTTGGTCGGTGCGATTGGGTATTTACTTGGATTTATTCCCGCGATAATCGGAGGGCTTATTTTAACAGGCATTCGATTTTCGCAGGTTGGTTTTTTTTGGTCAGAAGTTCCTCTTGAGGCGTTAGTATATCTGGGATGTATGTATATTGCGTGGCTGGGTCGTGAGCACAAAGTGGCGTCCATTCGTCGCAAGCAGGAGATTTATGGCTTTATTCAGACTCCGCAGGTAATCCCTTGGTCGATGGTGAACGAAGTAAGAAATTCTCTGTTAGCCATGCGACTGTTGTTGTTTTCAAAACACAGTGAATCGATTGAATCGAATTTACGATTGGTTGAGGATGAACTGACTAGATTAGACAACTTATTTCATGATTTAAATGACAACAAAGAATCATTTAAATGATTTTTTTGTTATTATAAATACATTGGATCGTTTACTCATGTATAGTATGAAAGTACTATACACGAGTTTTTTTGTAGTCTCCTTCGCTCATTTGTTTCACAACTTATGGGGGTATACTCTTTACACAGGGGACACAATCAAATAATAACTAAAATTAAACTTTAGGAGGATTTGCAATGAAAATTGTCATCGCTGGAGGCGTTGCTGTTGGGGCAGGAACCGCAGCAAGGTTGAGAAGACTGAATGAGAAGGCTGAGATTATACTTTTGGAAAAGGGTGAATATGTTTCCTTTGCTAATTGCGGGCTGCCCTACTACATTGCTGGTGAAATTAAAGAGCGTGAAGAGTTAATCTTAAATACGCCTGAAAGTTTACGTGCACGCTTTCACATAGATGTCCGTGTGAAAAATGAACTTGTGTCGATTGATCGTGACCATAAAACAGTGACAATTCTTGATCATGACAAGGGACAATCATATGAAGAAAGCTATGACAAGCTGGTATTAGCACAAGGCGCTGCGCCAATTCGTCCGCCGATTCCTGGGATTGATTTTTCAAATGTGTATCAGTTAAGATCAGTTCCTGATGTAGATGCCATTCAGGATAAAATTTCTAGTGATCTTGTGAAACATGCAGTCGTGATTGGCGCAGGTTTTATTGGCATTGAAATGGTAGAGGCTTTCTTGTTAAGGGGGTTGAAGGTGTCTTTGATTGAGAAGGCGCCGCAAATCATGCCACCTGCTGATCCGGAAATGACCATACCAGTGATTAAGGCGCTGGAAAAGGCCGGCGTAGAGCTTATTTTGAATGACGGGATTCAATCGTTGCAAGGTGATGGAGTGGCCCAACGAGTGGTGCTGGAGTCAGGCAATGAAGTGGCGGGTGACATGTTTTTATTAGGACTAGGTGTGAGGCCGGATTCGGTTATTGCCAAACAATCAGGACTTGATTTGGGTGTCGCAGGCTCTATCAAGGTGAATGAGTATTTACAGTCGAGTGACCCAGATATTTATGCTGCAGGTGACTTGGCGGATAGTACTTTTCAATCGACAGGTGAGGACACTTGGATTCCGCTCGCAGGACCTGCTAACAAGCAAGCGCGCGTGATTGCTAATCACATGATGGGGAGGCCAGGCAAATTCGCAGGGGTGCTCGGTACTTCTATCGTTCGCTTTCAAGATCAAGTATTAGCTCAAACTGGACTTACTGAGAAATCTGCGAAAAGAGCAAACCAGCCTTATAAAGTTTCCTATACGATCTCGAAACATCATGCAGGATATTATCCTGGGGCAAAGGACATGATTATCAAATTGCTCTTTACACCTGATGAGGGCAAAATTATTGGTGCTCAAATTACTGGCACGGAAGGCGTCGACAAGCGCATAGACGTCCTTGCCACGGCAATTTATTCGAAGTTAACTGTCACCGATCTGATGGAGTTGGATTTGGCCTATGCGCCGCCTTTTGGATCAGCAAAAGATCCTATCATTATGGCAGCGATGACAGCACAGAATATTATGGATGGGTTGGTAGAAGTGGTGCAAACCGAACATTTTGACATGTTCGCCCCGAATGTACAAATTGTAGATGTGCGTGATCCTGACGAAACTGCGAAAGGCAGTATGGAGGGAGCGAAACTTATTCCGCTTCCTGGTTTTCGTGATCATATTAACGAACTTGATCCCAATCATCCGGTGGTTCTTTATTGCCGAAGTGGATTCAGGAGTTATGTGGCTTCGCGGATATTAAGACAGCATGGATTTCAATCTGTTTACAACTGGGCAGGGGGATATACGCTGTGGCAACTGTGGAAAGATTGGTATTCCAAAGCATAACACATGCGTTGTGGTAAGTGATCTCAATAAAAAATCACCTGCTAATTAGCGGGTGATTTTTTATTAAATGGAATGTGTTGGGGTAGCTTGTGGAATGCTGTGTTGTGCTTCATAGTGTGCGGGAATGTGGAATTTCCACGTGGTTCCTTGACCGGGTTGAGAATCTACATTCGCAGTTCCGCCAAGTATTCTACAGCGTTCCTCAATTGACTTAATCCCATAATGCTGCGGGTCTTCTTGGGCTACTTTTGGATTAAAACCAATACCATCATCAGAAATGACGATACGCATCTCCTGCGGCGTTCTGTTAAACCACAAACGCACAAAACGGGAATGTGAGTGTTTTTGAATGTTGGTGAGGACTTCTTTGGCCATTCGCGCTAATTGTACCTCCACCCGATCGGCCCAAGCAGAACCAGTATCGTGAATATCCACCTCTGTCTTGATGCCAGTGCGAAGTTCTAACTGAATGGCGTGTTCGCGAATGAACTCAAAAAAATCAGTTTCAAGTTCAAAGTTCAAATCATAAAGGGAATTGCGCAATTCATTGATAGATCTGTCAATCACCTGACTGATTGACGATAATTCCTCGACAACAGATGAAGAGGGGACTGCATTCGTTTTAGCCCATTCTCGACGCAGTTGTTTCAGGCGTAACCCTGTATAGGCCAAGTCTTGTGCAACGGTGTCATGAAGATCACGGGCAATTCGTTCTCGTTCTTCGACTGTATAATGGAGGGCATCGTTCATGATGCGTTCTTGTTCTAACTTTTTTTGCAGGGAGATATCACGAAGTGCCATTAACACAAAAGATTCATGATTATGCCATGGGATATAACTATAACTAATACTGACAGGCAAAGTCTTACCATCTTGTATGCGGACATTTAACTGTTCTGCATTGATTGATGCGCGGTTAAGTAGAACCTTACAGCCTAAACATTTTTCATCTATTGCATCATTTTCGGAATGGTCACATTGGAGAACATGACTACAAGTAATTTCTTTGAGCGTTTTCGGGTATCCAAACCATTCTTTGGAGGTTTGGTTAAGATAACGCACTTGAAGTTGATTGTCGAGTATAATGTATCCATCACTTGCTTGATCAAAGAGAGTCTGAAAGAAGGAAATGTCAGCCCATTCTTCCTCGACGGCAGCCACGATGACTTCCCTCCTCACAATCAGTTAATTAACAGTATACAGTATATCAGAGCTATAAGAAAATAGCACATTCGACTCATGATAAACTTATTGTAGAATGAAACAAGCACAATTATTTTAGAAA
>JAJZCJ010000243.1 GCA_021846145.1 Bacillota bacterium | reverse complement strand
CTTTCGCCCATTGCGGAAGATTCCCTACTGCTGCCTCCCGTAGGAGTCTGGGCCGTGTCTCAGTCCCAGTGTGGCCGGTCACCCTCTCAGGTCGGCTACGCATCGTCGCCTTGGTAAGCCGTTACCCCACCAACTAGCTAATGCGCCGCGGGGCCATCATCAAGCGACGCCGTAGCGCCTTTCCTTCTTCACTCATGCGAGCAAAGAGCCTATGCGGAATTAGCACCCGTTTCCAGGCGTTATCCCCCACTTGATGCCAGGTTCCCCACGTGTTACTCACCCGTCCGCCGCTAATCCCCGAAGGGATCCGCTCGACTTGCATGTATTAGGCACGCCGCCAGCGTTCGTCCTGAGCCAGGATCAAACTCTCAGTTCAACTTGCTGACTTCTTCGTTCCTCACGTTCGTTCTTCTTCTCTATACGTGTTTAGTTTTCAAGGATCGCGTCCTCCGCTTCTTGCGGCGACAAAACGTAATATACCACGACTGAAACAATGATGCAACTGGTAATTTATCGTTATCAATATCCTAATATTCTGCCCCCTATTCTCACGACAGCTCTTGTCCCTTAAATTAGGGTGCGAAAATTGAATTAGCCTTTAGTTTATGACTGTATTTTGCGATCAATGCGCTGTGATTTATCTTCTTGCAGATCAATTCCCCATTCTTCTAACATGCGATCAAAGCTTATGGGACCAAGTCCAAGTGAAAGTCGAATTTGGGTTCTCGATTCTGATTTCCGGCGCTCCAAATATTCTTCTTTAGTGATCGTTTTTTTTATCGGTTGCATTTCATACACCACATTTCCATCATTTTTTATGATTAATTATATCATATGCCGCACAATAATGAGAACAATATAATGAATAACGCCTAAAAACTGAAAATATTTTTTTACATGGAATACTTCTCTTTCGTTTCTGTGAATTTATTGATGCTCTCTATGCGTAGAGATGTGCCAATTCCTATAGAATCAGGAACAGACAGATAACCTGGACGTATAAATTCTACCGGTGGATCTATAATGTCTTCCACAAAATAACGGCTACTGGGACCTGTGTCACCTGGCAAGATGAATCCCGGTAGACTAGACACTGCAAGATTATACATGCGCCCCACGCCGGATTCTAACATACCTCCACACCATAATGGAATATTGTGCTGCCTGCAAATTGCCTCAATATCAATTGCTTCGGAAAGCCCACCTACCCTTCCAATTTTTAAATTTACAATTTGACATGCACCCAATTCTAATGCTTTTTTTACATCGGCTAACGAATGTAAGCTTTCGTCTAAACAAATAGGGGTACGAATCACCTGCTGCAATTTTGCATGATCAAGTAAATCATCATAAGCAAGTGGTTGTTCAATCATCATTAAATTAAAATCATCTAGCTCTTTTAAGATGGGAATGTCATTGAGTGTATATGCGCTGTTAGCATCCACCATTAACGATATATCGGGATATGCTCGCCTAATAGCATAGAGCACCTCATATCCTGATACGGGTGTAATTTTAATTTTGAATCGTTGATACCCTTGCTTTAAATAAGATTCTATTTTGTTTAATAATTCGCTGATTGTTGGCTGAATACCAATACTGATCCCCACTGGAATCTCAGTTCTTTGACCTCCGATTAATTTGAACAAAGGCTCTGATAACGTTTTTGCATATGCATCCCAGATCGCCGTTTCAAGGGCAGCCTTGGCCATGCGATGCCCTCGAAAAGGAGCGAACAATTCCCTTATTTCAGACGGATGAACTACTTCTTTCCCAAGGACAGTGGGAATTAAAAAACGTGTTAACATATACCATGCGGTAGCATATGTTTCTGCGCTATATAACGGCGCAGAAAGTGCCACACACTCGCCTACGCCAACGACCTCATTAGTTTCTACGTACACAAGGACAAATTCCTTGTCGTTTTCCACACCATAACTAGTGACAAATGGTTCGCGCAGCGGCATGCGAACTTGTCTTAACTCTACAGACTTTATAATCACTGCCTAATCCCTCGCAACCGTTAACATATCAATTCATGTTTGATTTAAATTATCTGTGTTTCGTTGCATATAACATTCCCTGCATAAAGGTAAATACTTTTCTCTCTCTCCAATTACAATTTCCTCATCTGCAACAAACATCCCATAAGAGATCCAAGCATCTTCACCACAATCAGCGCATACAGCATGTAGTTTTTGCACATGATCTGCGACAGCCATTAAGTAGGGAGTGACCCCAAACGGCTTCCCAAATCGATCCATGTCTAATCCTGCAGCTACCACATCAATGCCATCTACAATCAATTGATTGATTACAGCTAAAATTCCATTATCAAAAAACTGGATTTCGTCAATTAACACCACGTCGGGTCGTGAATTCTGCTTGTAGATCTGACTTTTTAGTTCCTCACTACTGTGAACAGCCTCAGATGAAAGCTCATGCATATCGTGTGTAACAATTCCTTGTGTAGAATAACGGTCATCAATTTTCGGCTTTACGCTGAAAACCACCTTATTCGCTAGGGTATATCTCCGCTCCTGTCGCAACAACTCTGATGACTTCCCACTAAACATTCCGCCGACATTCACTGTCAATTTACCGATTTTTCTTTTATCCAAAATTAACTCACTTCCCAAAACTGATCCTATTCGAATTATAAACGCTGGATAAGGAGAATGTCTTCTTGCTGTATCATTATACATCCTTGTTCCGTCTGTAGTCGCAATGGTTTTTGATAAGTTAACGGTATGCCACAAATCATTTGTTGCGAAGTAGAGTGGAATAACGTAATAGCCAAAGTAAATTGCCCATACCATGCTTCCCTCCACATATACTCAAACTCCGCCACTGCATCCTCTACCAATTCCGGACGTTGTCTGATCCGCTTTAACCCCTCCAGATCGCTCATTAATTCACGGTGTTCAGGCAACACTAACCGCATGGCTTCAAAAATATTACCGTCAATAAGATGCACTCAAATCCCACCTATTCGCGATAATGCCCACCCATTTTTTTACTTCGATCACGCAATTGTCCGGCTCTTGTCAAACTAACTGCCCGCATCACACTCGCTTCTCCAAATCGCAGGCGTAATTCATCCACAGTCTGGATCAATTGTTCGCGTTTTTGGACATGACCGAAAAAAGATAATTGAATCGAAGTAGCTGATTGTAGCATATCCAGTGCAACGGCAATCGCTCTTACTCTGCTGCCGTTCCAGTACTGATCTAATATAGATAGTACTTCAGGATACAGCACGCTAGTATCCTGCGTGTAATCACTGAGAGATTTCGTTCGGTAAAAACCTCCTGAAAAGCCTGCATACGTAACGCCTAATCCCACACGCCTTCCTCTCTGTCCCGCAACGCGCACACGCCATGTTACTTCATCTAATAACTCCAGAATAACCACCTTGATATCGTCCCGTTCTTCATAATCACGAGGAAGTGTAATTCGATGAGATAGTCCCTTATGTGGTTGATGATAAGCATTTGGGTTAATTGGTGAAAAATCGTGTCCAGTGCTCCAACGATGAATAATCTCACCCCACACGCCAAAACGATGGCGAAGAAGCGGAATAGACAAGTTAGCAACATCACCAATTGTCTCAACCTGAAATTCATCATGTAATACCTGTGCTCGTTTTTTTAATCCCCACATATCAAAAACTGAAAGTGTCTGCAGCTTATCTAACACATCATCCTCTTGCCACCAAGTGACTCGGTAGGGCGATTTTTTCGCTGCATTATTAGCCATTTTCGCCATCCATTTATTGTATGACAAACCAATCCGACAACGAATGTGAAATTGATCCCATATCGCTTGCCTTAATTCCTGTGCAACCTGCAATGGATCAGGAAACAAATCAGATGGCCACGGAAAAGCAAAAAAGCCTTCATCAATAGAAAACTGCTCTTGCAAAGGAAAAAATTGCTTCATCAATAGTTGTATACGTACACTGACCTGCAAATAAAATTCCATTCGCGGACGCACCACGATCAGATCAGGAGCCAGACGCAATGCATCCCCCAACGTCATCGCGGTATTCACACCCAAACGCTTAGCAGGCGGAGTAGCGGCTAAAATAATGCCTGTTCTCCGCTGCGGATCCCCTGCCACGACCAAAGCAGGATCTGAATCATCATTATCTTCTTGCCTTTGCGCTGCAAATTCCGAACGTGAAGCCACCTCACAACTCGCATAAAACGACTGCATATCCGCTAGTCCATAAATCCATTGCATCACCTCATCGCCTGCTGCCCTACAAACTCAGCCTCCAACATCTCCCGCATGTAAATACCCTCGTAAATTCGATGATGAAAACGATACTGTACCCAAATATCCATTGGTCGGTCAATTCGATCAATGATCATAACATCTGCTTCTCTAAGTTTTTGCCGCAATATCTTCCCCCGCGCAGTGACCTGTTCTTGCAGCAATTCCTGAATCAGTACTTGGCGAATGAGATCAGTTGGTCTCACCATCGTCATCCCCTCTTTTTCGAACATAAGTTCTGGATAAGGGAATTATACATCGTTTACAACAAAAAGCAAACACATGTTCTGTGATATTTCGTGATCAACTGAGACATACGTTCAGACGAATCAAATGCGTTTATACCCTCTAATAAACTGAATGTTTACATTAATTAGACGTTCAGAATCAGAATATCGTTTACAAACAGAAGCACCCCGCACACGTAGCTCTGCGATCATCTCTTCACGGGCTTTCCACGGAAGTAGAGATAACTCTTCTTGAAACCACCCCACGCCTAAGATAAGGTGGTCAATGACAAGATCAGCAGAAACAAAATGATTAA
>JAJZCJ010000242.1 GCA_021846145.1 Bacillota bacterium | reverse complement strand
CATGGCCTGATGCAACCGATCAATCAATTCTCCCTCGTGATTAGACTGAAAACAATCGACAGATAGCAATAATTCTTGACCTAACTGAACCAACCGTTCATCGATTTGCGCAAGCGTCAACGTGCCATAAATGCTCGGCTCTCGTGTCCCCAGCAGGTTCAAATTGGGGCCGTGCAACACTAAAATCCGCTCCATTTTGTCACCCCACTTCTCTTCCCCTTACTTAGGCAGATAGCGCAAGACAGGAGTCCTTGCTGCCAACGTCTCATCCAAACGATCAATCACCGTCGTGTGTGGTGCCTGCAATACTACCTCAGCGGTTTCCCGCGCCTCTTTGGCAATTTGCTTAAGTACTTGTGCAAAGTCATCCAGTGTTTCCTTCGTCTCTGTTTCCGTTGGCTCAATCATGAGCGCCTCTTCGACATTGAGTGGGAAATAGATCGTCGGCGGATGATAGCCAAAATCTAAAATCCGCTTTGCCAGATCCAATGTGCGCACGCCATTTGCCTTAAATGGTTTTCCAGATAAGACAAACTCATGCTTGCAAATTCGAGCAAACGGCACCTCAAAGTCCTCCGACAATTGACTAAGCAAGTAGTTAGCGTTCAATACCGCATCTTCGCCCACTTTTTTCAGGCCATCGGCACCCATCGTGCGAATGTAAGCATAGGCGCGAACTAACACGCCAAAATTGCCATAAAAACCTTTCACTTTGCCGATGCTTTGCGGCCTTTCATGATCGAAAGCAAATTCTCCCGCAGCCTTTTTGACGATCATTGGTTTAGGTAAAAAAGGGATCAGCTCGCGTTTCACTCCCACTGGCCCCGCACCGGGACCGCCGCCGCCGTGTGGTGTAGAAAATGTTTTGTGCAAGTTGAGATGGACGACGTCAAAACCCATATCGCCAGGACGCGCATAACCGAGCAGCGCGTTTGCATTGGCTCCATCGTAATACAGCAGTCCTCCTGCGTCATGAACAATGCGCGCAATTTCTTCGATGTTTTCTTCAAACAACCCTAAGGTACTAGGGTTCGTGAGCATGAGTGCTGCTGTATCAGCGCCCACCGCCTTACGCAATGCCTCCAAATCCACGCCGCCTTTGTCATCTGACGGAATCATGATGGTGCGAAAGCCAGCGAACGAAGCACTAGCAGGATTCGTACCATGCGCAGAATCAGGAACGAGCACTTTCGTGCGATGATCCCCATTATGCTCATGGTAGGCCCGGATCATCATCAGCCCAGTCCACTCCCCTTGCGCACCAGCGGCAGGTTGCAAACTGACGGCTTCCATTCCCGTAATTTCAGCAAGACTTTCCTGTAAATTGTACAAAAGTTGCAACGCGCCTTGCACTGTATGCTCAGGCTGCAGCGGATGCACACGGGCAAACCCAGGCAAACGTACTGCCTCCTCATTGCGTTTGGGGTTGTACTTCATGGTACAAGAGCCAAGCGGATAAAATCCAGAATCCACCCCGTGATTGCGTGTGGAAAGTCCAGTGTAATGGCGAATCAATTCCACTTCACTAATCTCCGGAATTAGAGGGTTGTTTGTACGCAAAAATTGCGCCGGGATTTCTGTTTCCGGATTTACCTCTGGCACATCTAATTCAGGCAGCGTGTACGCCACACGCCCTTTGTGACTGAGTTCAAAAATCAGCGGATAATCACTGGTTTGCCGACTCATCGTAGTCCCTCCAATCGACTAGCCACTTGGTCAATTTTTTCTTTGCTCATGGTTTCCGTCACCGCGATCAGCAAACCATTAGCCAATTCTGGATATTCTTTGCCCAAAGGATAACCTAGAAAAATGTGGTCACCTAAAAGCTCGCGATAGATTTTTTCCGTTTGATCGCCAAATGAAATGACAAATTCATTAAAGAAGGGTTGCGAAAATACCCTCGTCGCCCCTGCCTCAACAAACTTTTTTGCCGCATAATGCGCTTTCGAATAATTGTGCTTTGCAAGCGTGGCAAAGCCATCTGGACCAAGGCTGCTCAAATGTACGGTGGTAGCCAAAGCATTGAGCGCTTGATTGGAACAAATGTTGGATGACGCCTTTTCGCGACGAATATGCTGTTCACGCGCTTGCAACGTCAATACAAACCCACGCCTGCCTCCGCGATCTTTTGTCTCCCCCACAATGCGCCCAGGCAAGCGCCGCATCAGCGCGTTCGTCGTTGCCATCATGCCAAGGTACGGCCCACCAAATGCAAGCGGGTTGCCAAGCGATTGGCCTTCCGCCACGACGATGTCAGCGCCTAATTTTCCCGGTGCCTCAAGCATGCCAAGCGCGACTGGATAGGTGCTAACGATGACGAGTGCGCCTTTTTGATGAGCGAGTTCCACTACGCGTTCTAGGTCTTCGATGTGGCCAAAAAAATTCGGGTAGGCAATGATCACCGCACCCACCTCATCTGACATGGCACCCGCAAGTTGCTCAAGGTCCGTTACCCCACCTGTAAGCGCAAGCTCTTCTACTGCGATGCGCTGCCCCACAGCATACGTTGTTAACACACGCCGATACTCAGGATTCACCGCCCGACTCACAAGCACCTTGTCTCTGCGAGTGTGCGTACACGCCATCAGCGCCGCCTCGCCAAGCGCTGTCGGCCCGTCATACACTGACGCATTAGAAACATCTAAGCCAAAAAGTTCCGCCACCATCGTCTGGTACTCAAAAATTGCCTGTAAAATACCTTGGCTGATCTCTGGTTGATAAGGGGTGTATGCAGTATAAAATTCCGAACGACCAATCACTGCTGACACGACACTGGGTGTAAAGTGATCATATACACCTGCCCCCAGAAAAGACAGCGCATGATCGAGATCGACATTGGCATTGGCAAGTGAACTGAATTCCTGCATCAGTTCCCATTCACTCGCTGGTTTTTCCAGCCGGTATGGCCGATTCAATTGCAAATGCGCGGGAATGTCTGAAAATAAATCTGCAATCGACTGAACGCCCAGCGCTTGTAACATGAGTTGTCTATCCTCTTCTGTATTTGGCAAATAACTCCATTCGCTCGTTTGTCTCACCCTCCATCCATTATGCTTTGACGCGTTTGTAAAATGGTGTGTTCACCACTTGTGCACGAACTTTCTTGCCGCGAATCTCAATGTCAAATTCGGCACCCACTTTGGCATACGCCAGATCCACCATCGCTAAACCGATACTCTTATTTAACGTGGGGCTAAATGTGCCACTAGTGACAAATCCAATGGACTGATCCGCTCCCCACACTTGAAACCCAGCTCTGGCAATACCACGGTTAATCAACTCAAATCCGACAATTTTGCGCGTCAATCCTGCCTCTTTTTGTGCCACCAGTGCGTCACGACCTACAAAGTTTGGCTTGGCCAGCTTCACAAAATACCCAAGTCCCGCCTCCAATGGAGAAATATCGTCCTGCAGTTCATGCCCGTACAATGGCAGCTTCGCCTCTAGTCGCAAAGTATCTCTTGCACCCAGTCCGATTGGTTGCAACCCAAGTGGCGCACCTTTGTCCATTAATGCTTCATATACGCGGATTGCTTGATCTGCATCCATGTAGATTTCAAATCCATCTTCACCCGTATAGCCAGTTCGAGAAACAAGACAAGGAACACCTGCAACGCTTACATTTTCGAGAAATGAGTAGTAGGAAATGCGCGGCGTGTTCACAGGTATTAGTTGATCGATAATGGTTTCTGCCAGCGGCCCTTGTAAAGCGAGTTGGGCAATTTCATCTGAACGATCCCTAATGTTTACCTCTGCATGCGCCGGCTTATGAGCCAAAAACCACGCCAAGTCTTTCTCGCGATTCGCTGCATTGACCACGATCCAGAAGTGATGGTGGTTCAGGCAATACACAAGCACATCGTCCACAGTTCCCCCCTCTTCATTTGCAAGCGGGCTATACTGTGCTTGACCAGATCCGATACGCATCAGATCATTGGTGATGAGTTGTTGAATAAACGACCCTGCCGCCTTCCCAGTTACCTCAATCTCTCCCATGTGAGAGACGTCAAAGAGGCCTGCTTTCTCACGCACCAGCGTATGTTCCTCAATAATTCCAGCATACTGTACCGGCATTTCATAGCCAGCAAAATCAACCACTTGTGCTCCATATTGTTTATATAAAGGAAAAAGTGGTGTCCGCCTTAGTTGGGTCACATCTATCGCTCCTTGGAAGAAATCCATTTAATAGTGCAAAAAAAAGACACCGAGAATCAGCATCGGCATCATCCCTGTCCTTTTACCTGAGAGTTCTCCTGCGCTTACAGGTTTCCCCTTTGGTGGCCAATTGCGGCGCTCTCCAGGTGGCGTCCGATTGCAGTACTTGAACCTGAGAGATTCACGATGAAGAACCGCTCTTCCCGTTTGCTCCTTCGGTGGCGAAAAAAAAACGCGCTCTCCTACAATCATCATTCGCTTTTTATTCATTTTGTTACTTGATTTCAGTATAACTGGATTGCTCGCGGAATGCCAACCAATATTTCGGGCATACTTCTTTTGAAAAGATGAAGGAGTAGGGCTGTGTACACCTATCAGATTCACGATCAACTGAGAAACAAATTAACAGAACGCGGCGACGCGATAAGTGGTCGCTGGGGGTTGTTTTTGCTTGCTTTTGAAGCGGAACAAGAATCTATCTCCCAAAGCTTTGATGAACTCGCTTGCCTCAAATTACTACCACATGTACTCCCATTTCCCCATCAGGTGGAGACTGCGAAGCGTGTCATTAATGAACTCCATGGGAGAGCGCTGCTCGCAGATGAAGTGGGACTTGGCAAAACCATCGAAGCGGGACTTGTGTTAAAAGAATATATGATTCGCGGTTTGGTAA
>JAJZCJ010000241.1 GCA_021846145.1 Bacillota bacterium | reverse complement strand
CGGCGATCTCGGGTACATTGACGACGATAGTGACTTGCACGTGGTAGGTCGCGTAGACGATATGATTCTCTCCGGTGGAGAAAACATCTATCCACAGGAAGTTGAGAGCGTACTCATCGAACACCCGCTTGTTCACGAAGCAGTGGTAATCGGGGAAGACGATACTCGTTGGGGCCAAATCGTAACGGCATTTATTGTGCCACAAGATCGCGAGCTAACCCCACAGGCGCTTGATCAATTTTGTAAAACGCACAAACAATTGGCCAATTACAAGCGACCGCGCAAATATGTGTTTATTGAAAAAGTGCCTAAAAATTCAGCTGGCAAAGTTTTGCGCCGCGAATTGCGTTACGGAAATTACACGGAACTGGCCTTGCACGAGGGGGAATTTCCGTGGTAGACATATTGATTGTGGATGATGATATTGAGTCCCGGCAAGCGGTGAATGCGATTCTAACAGAAAGTCGTTTCCATGATATGGGAAGCTAATACTGCCGAAAAGGGGCTGTCCTTAGTTAAACAAAAACACCCTGCTATCTTGTTAATAGACCTATCACTACCCGATATGGACGGTATCGAATTTGGCTTAAAAGTATTGAGTGCAAGACCTGCAACCGCTGTGGTGATCGTGACACATCTGCAAATGTTTCAGACTGTTCAAAACTGTATGAATTCTGGGTTTTCTGCATATCTATTAAAGCCTGTAGCGAAAAACCAGTTACTTCAAACCATTGAACGATTGAATACATCACAGCAACTTCACCTCCACTACTCCCCTCTCGAAGAACAAAAGCGCCCCGCCAAGGAACCTCTGGAAGCCGATATTGGAAACCCAATTGAATCTGCGGTTAAGTACATCCAAATGAATTATTTTGAACCCATTACGCTAAAGACCGTTGCAGACTTTGTCTACTTAAGTCCGTCACATTTCAGTCGGATTTTCAAAGAACAAACTGGTGTGACATTTGTGGAATTTTTGACCGAATACCGTCTAGAAAAATCTAAAAATTTGTTAAAAATGACGTCGTTATCAATAGATGTGATCGCTAGCCAAGTTGGTTTTTCTAGCTCCGCCTATTTTGCAACAACATTTAAACGCAAAGAGAGTCAGACCCCTAGTGAGTACAGAAACATTTTTTCAGATCTAAGCAAATAAAAAGGAATACTACGCGCCTGGTAAGCGCTCAGCATTCCTTTTGTCACACTGCCTACTGAACTTTCCTTTTCTTGCCATCCCAAAAAGTTTCGCGAATCACAAACTTTTGCAACTTCCCTGTCGATGTTCTGGGGAGCAAGTCGACGAAACGAAATTCTTTTGGAGCCTTAAAGTGGGCAAGTCCCGAACGGCAGAACTCGTTCAACTCTTGTGCCGTCACAGACATTCCTGGTTTCAATACGATAAAGGCCACAGGAACTTCACCCCACAGCTCATCAGGCTTAGCGACCACAGCCACATCTGCAACGGCAGGGTGTTTGTATAGATGTCCCTCGACCTCAATCGATGACACATTTTCACCACCGGAAATGATGACATCTTTCAAACGATCAACGATTTCAATAAAGCCATTTGGGTGCACTTTGGCAAGATCACCAGTATGAAACCACCCGTTGCGAATCGACTTGGCTGTTTCTTCTGGTTGTTTGTAATACCCGTCCATGACTACGTTCCCACGGGCGACAATTTCCCCAATCTCAGACCCGTCCCAGACTACATCTGTTCCGTCGCTTCGAACCACTTTGGTCTCTCCGCTAAACGCCATCTCTACGCCCTGATACGATTTCAACGCAGACTGCTCCGCTACATCGAGCTGATCAAACTCCTCCCTCCATTCACAAACCGAGATCAGCGGGGAAACTTCTGTTGATCCGTACACGTGAATGACTTCCATGTTGAGGAATTCTTGCACCTGTTGAATAATCGCCGCCGGAGGAGGTGAACCCGCAGTGGCGATCCGCGTTGGCCAAGAGATATTGGTATCTTTTAAGTTCGGAGACTGCACCAACATATTGAGAACGGTAGGCGCACCGCATGCAAGCGTAATATGTTCCTGTTCGTACAATGAGAGAATCATTACTGGATCCACTTTCCGCAGACAAATATGCGTCCCACCAACGGCGGATACCGCCCACACTCCGCCCCAGCCATTTACATGGAACATTGGAAGCGTATGCAAGTAAACATCATCAAAAGCCACCCTCAGATGAAACAGAAAATCTGCAGCATTAACATACGTATTACGGTGAGTTAACACCACACCTTTAGGTCTAGAGGTAGTCCCACTCGTGTAGTTAATGGTGATCGGGAAGTTTTCATCCACTTCCACATCAATAGCGCTATTCGGCTGTCCTTTCAGTAGCATTTCGTAGGTGAACGAGTATGTTAGATTGGTTGCATGCCCACTTTCAATGAGAACAATATGCCGCAATTTCACAAGGGAGTTGATTATCTCTTCCACCTTGTCAGCAAACTCTGCATCTACAATCAACACTTCCGCGTCGCTATGCTGGACAATATATTGGATTTCGTGACTCTGGAGACGAATGTTGATCGGAACCAAAATTGCGCCAAGTTGTGGAACGCCATAAAAACACTCTAACATTTCGTGCGTATTGGGTGCTAAGACGGCAACTTTAGTACCTTTTTCCACACCCAGAGCCTTTAATCCATGGGATAGTTGATTGCTGCGATCTGAAAACTCACCATACGTGAAACGTTTTTCCCCGTCAATTACCGCTACTTTATTGCGATACAGCTTAACAGCACGGCGCTTAAAATCAAGTGGGGACAATGGGACGAACATACGGGTCCTCCTCGTCTATGACTAAAAATTCAGTACGCTTGCAGCTCTAGGTGCCCCATTCAGATTTCCAAGTGGCAAAATCGTGCGCTTAAATTGATGATTGATGATATCGGCCGCCGCCACGTACCACACGACCACAGCCAATACAATCCCAGCCCAGCCGCCCACATGCAAAGCATTAAGATTGTTCGTCGCAAACCCGATTGCGCTTGGAATCAATAAAGCCTCTACAAGTACAAAGGCAATCACCAGTGCCACATTGGTTCGAAATGCAGCGATTAACATGTAAAAGGTAAAAACAATCCAAACCCCTAAAAATAACGCATTCGCTGTTCCCAAATCCCCAGCAGGAATCTTCCCCGCAAAAAAAGTTTGAAACGCGGCAAAAGAAAGCCAAAAAGCGCCATAAGAGCCGAAAGTTACGGCTGGAAAGAGGCGTTGATGAAATAGTTCCCACATCCCGACCAAAACTTGCAACATACCGCCATAAAACCAAGCAACAGCCACCACCGCAGGCATAACCGTGATACTAATTAAACCTGATGTGATCAGGCTTAAAAAAAATGTGGTAAGCGCAAATCCACCAAGCGCAAGTGGCGCAGGGTCAATGCTAAAGGTCGGGTGGCCGCTTTTTATTTCCAAATCAGACATCTTGATACCCCCTTGTTTTTAATTCCATTTGTTGTATGCTCTCATTCCAACGTGTCGCCGCTTGCAAAAAAACAGTTTGGCAAGAAATGATGTACATCACTAATCGCCAAAAAGCGAATGAGAGCGTTTTCGCGCTTAACAAACTGCGACTGTTCGAACCAACGATGTTAGAGCAAATGTAACAGAAGGTTGAAAATCATTGTTTCGAAATCATCTGAATTGTGATTTTATTATTTTATGATTTTTTGTGTGAAGTCATCGATCGCTGTTGACCTTGGTCAAGGCAAACACCATACATGCGTCGCAGAATCCATCTCAACTGCTGTCTCGTGGCTGTCGTATTTTGAATTGTCGGCTACGATGAAGTGGTTTTTTCCCTATACACTTTATGTGATTGCATAAACTTTATCGTTCACTACTTGATTTTGATATATGAATGTAATATATTACATTCATATATTGCGAGGTGAAATCATTATGCCCATTCCACAGGGGTATTCACGTCCTGAACGAGTGTCTGCAAAAGAGCGAGCGTTTTTTCAACTTCAGAGATGGATTGTCGATGGAACACTGCAACCTGGCGAAAGGTTGAGCGACGGGGAGTTGGCTGAAGCGCTAGGCGTCAGTCGAACGCCAATCCGCGAGGCTCTCCAGACGCTTGAGATGCAGGGCTTCGTCGAGATGCACCGAGGTCGTGACACAAGGGTGACTACCATAACAAAAGACGATATCCATAAAATCTATCCTCCACTAGCGTCTCTTCAATCCTTGGCAGCAGAAATAGCTACTGAGTTGGTGACTGCAAAATTCATCGAGCAACTGAGAGAAATCAATGGGAGGTTTGCCATGGTGCTTGAACGTAAAGCGTCTTATCAAGCGATGGAGATTGATGACGAGTTTCATAACACAATAGTAGAACTTACGCAAAATCCGTATATTTCATCTTTCGTATCTATTCTCCAACTGCAAGTGCGTCGACTGAAATATGTATTCTTTCAGGACACCATATTGTCGCATGAATCGGTCACTGAGCATGAGCAAATCATTACCGCTTTTGAACAACGGGATTCGCAGAGGGCTGCAGAGTACATGAGGCAAAATTGGTTACGACCTATGAAAGAATTACCTGAGAGCATGGCGTAACCAGATCAAAAATCGAAACGGAGGCTGAGGGGATGGAATATAGAATTCTGAATGCAGAATTGCAGTCGCTGAATTCGAGTGAGCAAGCCGAGATGTCACTCATTGCCCTCATTAAAAAAATTTGGAATTCAAAATGGACAGCAGATATCTCTCTGTTGCTGGTCGCCCTGATTTGGGGCACTACCTACGTTGCTTCTAAGGATATCGTTTCTACGGTTCCAGTTATGCAATTCCTGTTTATTCGCTTTTTACTCACG
>JAJZCJ010000240.1 GCA_021846145.1 Bacillota bacterium | reverse complement strand
TCCGGACTATACCGTCGGTACTGGATTCTCACCAGTTCCTGCCATATGGCTCGTGGACTTCGCAAATTATGCATTACCACCGATCGGGAATTGGCCTAAAACTAAGCCTCACCCTGCCCTGAAGGTTCGTATTCAATTAAACTTAAAATAACAAAACTTTTTTTCCATGTCAATGTAGTATATCAGCGTTTTGATGGTACAGACAGCTAATTATGCGATAAAATCGACGCGATTACGCCCACTTTGCTTTGCCTTGTAGAGGGCATCGTCAGCCCGTTTCAGCACGAGATCAGGGGATTCTCCCTGCTGGTACTCGGAAACCCCTACACTGATGGACACTCTTTGATCTTGGACAGTGACAAACCTGGCAGACAACCGTATGCGCTCCGCGTATTCAAGCGCATGCCGGATATCCATATAAGCGATGACCACAAATTCTTCTCCCCCATAACGCGCAAGCACATCTCCTTTACGGATGTTGTGCTGCAAACGTTCAGCCACTTCTTGGAGTACTCGATCTCCTTCTTGATGCCCATACGTATCGTTGACTGCCTTAAAGTAATCAATATCACACATAAGCAAACAAAACTGATGAGTAGCGCTTACATTGGCGTCTCTTATATCAAATGCTAACCTTTCATCAAAATACCTTCTATTCCATGTTCCCGTGAGTCCGTCTTGAAGTGCCATGTTCTCAATCGATCGAAATTGTTGTTGAAGTGCAATTCTCATCGTCTCTACGCCCATAGAAAGACGGCCTAATTCCGTCTTATCTTGAATAAACGGTACCGGATAATGCAAGTCGCCATGTGTATATCGCTCCACTGCCTGGGTCAACGCAGTAAGCGGTTCTACCCATTTACGCAATTGCCTACTCAACAAAAATGTCACCATTGCCATTACGCTAATCGCAATCAATGCATAAATCACCAAAGAAATCATGGATAACACTCTCAAGTTAACGTCATTGAAGTGAATGCGATGATCCACTTTCCCCAAAGCAATCGCATACTCCCGTCGAAATGCATCAAATGTAGATTTAGCCTGATTTTGCATAGCTAAAGGAACCTTTTTATTGTTATGCCTAAGATTGATCATTGACATCGCAAATTGAGCATTCCATGTTAATCCTATTTTTATAGTGCTTTTAACAAATGGGTCGATGGAAATGATGTGCTTAACCGATGCCAATTGCTTAATCGCCATCGCATAATTATTCGTTCCCGAATAAAATGGCGCTAAAAAATCCCTCTCGCCAGTCAATTCATAACCACGCAATCCTGTTTCCTGATCATCCATGGCGATCTGCAATTGCGACAACTCGCCACTAATTTTGCCTAACTGGATAATCTCATTTTGTTCATTACCAATAGGGATGCTAATGATGATTTGACTACTAAGCATAATCATTACTGCGATAGACTGAATGACAATCAAATATCGCACCAATTGTTTACCCAATTGTCCATCAGAAGAAAAAACGCGCCATTTCAACTCCAATGTTCCCACTCTTCCTTAACATAATTACCGATTAGCTGATGAAGGTATCCAATATTCCAATTGAATAGCTACTACCACACCAATGAATAACACCACTGCTAGTAATAAAAACCATTCGAATCCAAGCGCATGACCTAGAGCATATCCAGCAATCACAGGCCCAATTACCATGCCAGCCTGCCAAGAAAGATTAATCATGGCATTATAACGTCCACGAAGTCGTTCTGGTGCCAGATCGTTAACAATTGGGGATAAACTTGGCGACAAAAAAGTCTCTCCAACGCCAAATATGGCGAGCGAGGCGATAAGTAATGGAGCTGCAAAATGTCCATTTTTAACTCCTGCCAATAAAACAAACAACCAACTAATCGCAAACAAAGCGGAAGCTAAAGCCGCTAAACGCGTTCTTCGCCATTTTTTGGCGTAATGCAAGACAGGAAATTGAACAAGCACAATTGCCATACAATTAACAAAAAAAGCAACGCCAACAATGCTTGCTCCCACACCTTTAAACCCAGTCGCCCAAACTGAGAATGCTGTATTCATCTGACTGTATCCAAAAACGACAAACAACAAATTTAAGACAGTCACGCCAACTAGTGCCCGATCTTTAATGACCTCGCGAAATCCTCCGTGATTACCTAGTAATTGTTCCTTTAGATCCAACGTATTAGGAAAATATTTTTTGTTTCTAAACGGCAAAAGCAAAGGAATAAACACCAAGTATGTGCAAGCATCAATTAAGAATATTAGAAAAAAAGTGGTAGGCTTCATCGCATGCAACAACAACCCAGAGATCAATGAACCTAATCCAATCCCTAGGTTTTGTGCCGCATACGCAAAGCCAAAATACCGCGATCGTTCCTTCTTCCCCGCCAATATCGCCAATTGAGAAGACAGCCCATTCCACATTGCTGAATTACCAACCCCAACGAGCAAAGAAGACAACAGTGCCACACCGACATTAATAGATACGGCGTACCCCATCGTGCCAAGACAAAGCAACAGCAATGCAAGTACTAACAACTTAAAACTACCCAGCCGATCTACCGCATAGCCAACCACCGGAGTAGAAAGCAATCCCATCAAACTCGAAAAACTGATCACGAACCCCGCCATCACAAGTGGTATAAGTCTGTCCACATGCAGGTAAATCATCAAAAAAGGCATCGTCATTCCTGAACCAAAAAAATTAACAATATACCCAAGAAACAAGAAAAGAACTGGACGCGGAAGGTGAAAAATAGATTTCATAAACTGATTATATCCTACAACTATCAATCACCATAGGCTCAATTTAGAACGCTGGAAACAATTTTTTCGCTTCCTGTGTCAATGTTTCGCGATCCTCTGGGTGGGCCACTTGTATCAATTGTCTCGCGCGTTGCTCTAATGTTTTACCATGGAGTTCGGCAATGCCATACTCTGTAATGACGTATTGAACATGATTTCTTGTCGTCGTCACACCAGCACCTGAATGAATCGTGGAAACAATTCGTGAAGAACCAGAGCTTGTGCGTGATGGCAAAGCAATAATTGATTTTCCTCCAGGGGAGAGACTAGCTCCCCGCACAAAATCCATTTGTCCCCCCACCCCAGACATAATGTGAGGGCCAATCGATTCTGCCACTACCTGACCCGTGAGATCGACCTCAATGGCCGAATTAACCGACATCATCCGAGGATTTCTACGAATAACCGACGTATCATTGGTATAATCAACAGAACGAATAGAAACTGCCGGGTTATCATCAATAAACTTAAACAGATCCTCAGAGCCCATTGCAAACGTGGCCACCACTTTCCCTGGGTCGGTTTCTTTATAAATTCCCGTGATCACGCCTTTTTCCGCCAACAAACGAACCCCGTCTGAAATCATTTCACTATGTACGCCTAAATCTTTATGATCTTTCAGTTGACCCAGCACTGCATCAGGAATTTGGCCAATCCCAAGTTGCAGCGTCGATCGATCTGGAATGAGATTCGCGGCATGAAGACCAATTTGATTGGTAAGCGGATCCGCCGGTTTGGACACAGTAGCGGAAAGCGGTTCATCCCATTGCACGCCGTAATGAATAGCACCAAGCGGAATGAGCGCATCGCCAAGCGCACGGGGAACATAGCGATTAATCTGTGCAATGACCAAATCAGCTTGCGCAATAGCTGCTAAAGTGGCCTCAAGTGTTGGACCTAAGCTCACGTATCCATGTGCATCTGGCAGGCTAACATTTAAAAATACCACATTGGGCCGAAACTGTGGTTGCGTTAAAAACCAAGGCACTTCAGAAAGAAATAATGGCACATAAGACGCTCGCCCATCATTGACGGCCTGCCTTAAATTTGCACCCACAAATAACGAAATATCGCGAATTCGCTCTGCAAGTTCGGGATGAATCCATGGTGTAGGGCCTTCCATATGCAAATGATACATCGTCACATTTTCTAACTCGCGACCTCGTTTTGCAATACCTGCCAAGAGATGATGTGGGGTGGATGCCATCCCTTGAACATAAATCTTGTTCCCTGAGTGAATAACCGCCATTGCTTCTTCTAACGATACATATTGCATCAATATTCCTCCTGCTTTCACGACCTGGCGATGCTGTCCGCTTGACTGCCAGTTCATGTTCAATAGATACTCACATCGATATTACCAAACCCAACCAAGTTGCGATAGCGGCCAATTTCCTTGGACACGACACCCGCGCTAGCGCCTTGACGAAAGTCGTCGAAAGAAGGAATATAGGAAAGTAATTTAGGTGACGATCCCCGTCGTAATCACAGGAGGCATTACGTGAAAAGCCAAGACTCTCAGCCACCAGAAACTCCCAATAAACGTGTATCCACAAAAAAGCGCAAACACAAAAAACGCTGGCGGATCGCGGTCATTTCTGCTGGCCTGCTTGCGATAATTGTTGGTTCAGCCGCAGGCATTGAATATGCTCGCCTAGACCCCATTTTTCACTTTTCGCATTTATTGAATTTTTCTAATGGAACATCTCCCGTCACGCTGCATAACGGCGAATTTAATTTATTACTGCTTGGCGTCGATTCAAGAACTCCTAATACACCGGCAAGATCTGATTCAATCATGCTGGTTCACGTCAATTTGGTCAAACATGAATATGACATATTGAGTATCCCGCGCGATTCACGTGTGGAAATCCCACCTTATGGGATGACAAAAATCACTCATGCCAATTATTTAGGGGACATTAAAAATGGCGTGCCACTTGGTGGAATTAAACTCGCGTCACAAATAGTCAGTAACTTTACCCAACTGCCAATCAATTTTTACGCAGAAATCAACCATTTCGGTTTGCAGTCACTGGTAGATTCCATTGGCACTGTCCGCGTCTA
>JAJZCJ010000008.1 GCA_021846145.1 Bacillota bacterium | reverse complement strand
ATCAGGCTCTACGCTACTTGTGGGCGGTTTTGGGCTTGTAGGTATACCGGAAAATTTGATTACAGCTTTAAAGGTAAGCGGTATCAATAACTTAACTGTTGTCAGTAACAACTGCGGCGTGGATGATTTCGGACTCGGCATCTTACTTCAAAATCATCAAATTAAAAAAATGGTTTCTTCTTATGTGGGAGAAAACAAAACGTTTGAACAGCAATTTTTAAGTGGCGAATTAGAAGTGGAATTGGTTCCACAAGGTACACTTGCAGAAAGAATCCGTGCGGGCGGTGCTGGAATTGGTGGCTTTTATACACCCGCAGGCGTTGGTACCCCTGTTGCACAGGGAAAAGAAATGCGGATGATAGATGGGAAAGAATACTTGCTAGAGTATCCCATTCGTGGCGATTTTGCGCTGATTAAGGGGTGGAAAGCAGACCGGCTTGGCAACGTCGTGTATCGCAACACCGCACAAAACTTCAATCCAATGGTAGCGACAGCAGGGAAAATTACGATCGTAGAAGTGGAAGAACTCGTAGAAGTAGGAGAACTAGACCCTGGTGAGATTCATACGCCAAGCATTTATGTGCAACGAGTGGTCGTCGGGGAAAACTATGAAAAACGCATTGAAAGACGAACCACGAGAGGGAGGTAGTGAACATTGGCACTGACTAGAGAACAGATTGTGATACGGGCTTCCAAGGAAATACCTAAGCAATCGTACGTAAACCTAGGGATAGGCATGCCAACGCTTGTCGCCAACTATATCCCCGCTGATGCAGATGTGATGTTACACTCAGAAAATGGACTGTTGGGAATTGGCCCCTATCCGACAGAGGATGAAGTTGATCCTGATTTGATTAATGCTGGCAAAGAAACCGTTACTGCCGTTTCTGGTTCGGCCTATTTTTCCAGTGCCGAATCTTTTGCGATGATTCGCGGCGGTCATATCGATGTGGCCATTTTAGGTGCGATGGAAGTTTCAGAAAAAGGTGATCTTGCTAATTGGATGATCCCAGGTAAGATGGTCAAAGGAATGGGTGGCGCGATGGATTTAGTTCACGGTGCGAAGCGACTGATTGTCACGATGGAGCACGTGAACAAAAACGGTGATCACAAAATTCTCACTGCCTGTTCGTTGCCGCTAACGGGCAAACAAGTAGTTCATCGGATCATTACGGATCTTGCTGTGATCGACGTGACAGAACATGGACTTTTGTTAAAAGAAGTAGCACCTGGGCATACCCCAGAAGAAGTGCAAGAAAAAACTGGTGCCCCTCTGCAAATAGCGAGTGATCTAAAAACAATGGAATTTTAACGTTCTTGCGCCAGAAGACTCCCGCCTCTAAGCGAAGCGTAGGCGGGAGCAGTTCACAGTGTGGTTTGTTCGCGTGCTGCTTTTAGTACGGTACTAACGGGCATGGAAATGATCAGGTCTTTGCTTAGAGCATCATAGCCAGTCAATCTATATGTACCAAATGTTCGGTCAATAAATAACGTGTCACGTTGCGAATTGACGCGCACGTCATATTTGCCACCTTCTGCGGCAATCGCGGTAAAGAGGATGCCAGTCGGTATGGGGATATGATCTACATATCCCTTGACCTTTTTCAACATAAAAAATCCGTGCCAGACGTTAGGAACACCTAAGATATCAATCGTCAGCGTCACTGGCAATGCAGAAAACGGTTGACGCAACATCCTCACTCGCACCTGATTTGAAATCATTGTCAACTGTAAATTAGCAGTCGAACTCCAAACAAGGAATTTTTCTAGTGGAAAATAAAGTTGTACTTGATTGGCACCATTATGTTTGGGTACGGGCGCAGACACATACACGGCTGCGGTTTTTGCAGTATCATTCCAGTACCAATAAAAACCGACACTGGTAACGGCCAAGACGACAATCAAGGCCATTACGCCAGTGAGAAATCCGATGAAAAAGACTCGCCGAACCATGAACAGCACCTTCTCCATTGGTGTCATCGGTACAAGTATACACATCATTTTTTGAATCATGTCAGGTGGATGCGTCATACCATGCGTTATTTTGAAAAATTGATTAGCGAGACTGAAGATGGATTGATGGTCAAAGAGGTGCTGCGTCCGCTAGGGGCAGGTCGCAAGTTACGGCACCGTCTCTTGGAACAACAATTGATTCAAGTGAACGGAAACCCGGCGTATTTAACAGGACGCGTACATACAGGTGACATTATTACAGTGGAGGCACCTATAGAAGAGACTAGTATCTTGCTTCCTGAAGACTTGCCATTTGACGTGGCCTTTGAAGATGAGCACATGCTAATTGTCAACAAATCAGCAAACATGCTCGTACATCCTACTGCCAAGGAACGAACAGGCACACTTGCTAATGCAGTACTTTTTTATTTGCATAAACGGGGTGAAAAGTACCCCTTTCGCCCTTTGCATAGATTAGACCGAGATACCTCTGGACTTTTGATTATTGCCAAACACAAATTAGCTTTGGAGCGACTTGAAAAAGCGTTAAAACGGCGGGAAATTACAAGAGAATACGTTGCATTCGTCAGTGGTGAAATTACAGTAGAATACCAGATAGTCAATGCCCCCATTGGTCTGTTGCCTGATCAGACTATCAAGCGTGGCGTCGTCACAGATGGTCGCTTGGCAGTCACGCATGTCAGCGTCCTGCAGTTGTTTTCTAACGAACAAGCGTGTAAGGTGAAACTAAAATTAGAAACAGGTAGGACTCATCAAATTCGCGTGCATCTTGCCTACATTGGCCATCCGGTGTTAGGTGATCGACTATACGGATGTAAGGACGATTGGGGGTTAACAAGGCAAGCGCTTCACGCTGCCAGACTATCTTTTGAACATCCGTTTACGCACGTGACCACCACGATCGAATCGCAGCTTCCAGATGACTTGAAGCAACTTGAAATGACGTTATTATCCATTTGATTTTTGAGGAGGGACTACCGTTTGATCAATGAAAAAGCCTTACTCAGCCAATTAGCTGAATCCGTGGGAGGATCTGGAGATGAGGGTGAACCACGCAAGATTTTAATTGACTCCGTACGCCACCTTGTAGATGAAGTCAGCGTGGATTACTTAGGGAATGTAGTGATGCGTAAAAACGGTGAAGGCATGGGGCGTCATCCGCGCATTATGCTCGCGGCCCACCTTGATGAAATTACTCTCATCGTTAAAAAAATTGACGACGGGGGATTCTTGCGTTTAGCTCAGGTGGGTGGATTTGATCCACGAACACTGCTAGGTCAAGAAGTTACCGTGTTTGGACGAGAACCTTTATACGGCATTATTGGATCAAAGCCACCACATCTTTCCACTCCAGAGGAACGAAAAAAAAGTGTTCCACTAGATGAATTGTTTGTCGACTTAGGGATGAACGAAAGTAAAGTGAAAGAAAAAGTCAGAGTAGGCGACCGATTGACCATTCGCCGTAAAACGATCGCACTTGCTGGGGATCGTATGAGTGGCAAAGCGATGGATAATCGAGCTAGTGTGACAGCATTAGCCATCTGTCTGATGCAACTGAATAAACTTCGCTTCAAACCAGACGTTTATGCGGTGGCGACTACTCAGGAGGAAATAGGTGCATTTGGCGCAGAAACGGCCGCTTTTCGCTTACAACCAGATCTGGCCATTGCCGTGGACGTGTGCCATGGTGAAATGCCCGGAGTAGAGACGGATTTAGCGAAGAAATTAGGTGAGGGGCCGGTTATTACGTTTGGCCCTCGCATTCATCCGAAAATTTATCGCAGATTACTGGATACCGTCAAGGAACACCGTTTGCCTTTTCAAATTGAAGTGAGCCAAGGACCAACATGGACTGATGCGGATAATCTGCAAGTGGTACAAATGGGTATTCCTTCTGCGCTAATTTCCATCCCTTTGCGTTACATGCACACTTCCGTAGAAACGTTGGAATTTTCGGACGTACAAAATGTAGGGTTATTGCTTGCGTACTTCATCGCAGGCCTGAACTCGGATTTCGTGGAGGAACTGACATGGTACTTAAAAGATTAACGGAAGCGTTCGGTCCATCTGGCTTTGAAGAAGAAATTCGCCAAGTAATTTACGATCTGGTCAAGCCTTATGCTGACCGTGTATACACGGACGCACTCGGTTCCCTGATCGTCGAAAAAAATCCTGATGCGGTGGGCACCAAGGTACTGCTAGCAGCACACATGGATGAAGTCGGCTTTATGATCGTGGACATCGAAGACAATGGTTTGTTGCGCTTTCGTCCACTTGGCGGCGTAGATCCTAGGATATTGGTGGCTAAAGTGGTTCGTGTCGGTGAGCAGCGCCACTTTGGCGTAATCGGGGCCAAAGCCATTCATTTGCAAAAGCCAGAAGAACGAACACAGCCACTAGAACTACACCAACTCTACATCGACATTGGAGCAAAAAACCGTGCCGATGCAGAAAATCTTGTTGAAATTGGTGATCTTGCAGTTTTTGCAACAGAATATGAAGAGTTTGGCGATCGTCGCGCGAAATCTAAGTCTTTTGATGATCGAGTAGGTTGTGCCGTCTTGATTGAATTACTAAAAATGCCCACTTCCTTGCCGTTAGTTTTTGCTTTTACAGTGCAAGAAGAGACAGGACTTCGTGGAGCAGGACCTGTGGCTTTTCGCACCAAACCAGACTTGGCCATCGTCGTAGAGGGAACGGTCTGTTTTGACGTAGCGAATACGCCCTCCCATGCCGAATCCACCCAGCAGGGAGCAGGTCCTGCTTTGTCTGTAGTGGATGGAAAAACGATTGCCCATACTAAGTTTCGCAGTTTTATTCACGATATAGCAATAGAAGAACAACTCCCCATTCAATATCGCCGCACTGTTGGTGGCGCAAATGATGTGGGAGCCATTCACCTTACGGAAATGGGTATTATTAGTGCGGCTGTGAGTATTCCCACGCGCTATATTCATGCCCCTGCGCAAATTATTCATTTGGACGATTACGAAAACACCATTAAACTTATTGGTGCAGTTTTAGCTCGGATTGAAAAAGGAGGTCATCCCATCCAATGAAAGAATTGATACAGGCATTCGCAAAAATTCCAGGTCCCGCTGGTTCTGAAGCGGAAATTGTTAAACTCGTGCGCAGCAAAATAGAATCATTGGTGGACGAAACTTACACTGATGTAATGGGCAATCTTTATGCAGTGAAAAAACCACAAACTTCTACATCGACTACGGTAAAAACGGTATTAATATCTGCCCATCTAGATGAACCAGGCGTCTCGATCGTCGATATTGATCAGGATGGATTTTTACGCATTGCGCCACTAGGCTCATTGAAAGCTGCTGAACTTATTGGTCAGCGAGTTAAGTTCGTGCGCACCAAAATTTCTGGCGTCATTGCTGTTGAAGGTGACACGATTAGCGATAAGGTTGAATTTTCTAATTTATTTATTGATATTGCCGTTAAAAACAAAGAAGAAGCCCAAAAGTTAATTCAAATTGGCGATGCTGCTGCTTTTGATTACGAATTCCAAGAGATTACACCCCGTGTGTTGCTAAGTCATGCACTAGATAATCGCGTCTCCTGCGCAGTGGCGGTTGATTTGCTAGAAAATATAAATTTGCCTTATCAGTTGGTCGTCGTGTTCTCTACCCAACAACAGGTGGGGTCTCGCGGCATTCAGGTTGCCGGTTATCGCATCAATCCGGACTTAGCCATCGTGCTTGACACCACCCATGCGGGGGACACGCCAAAGTCCAAAAAAACCAGCCTGCAAATGGGCAGTGGAGTTGCAATCAAAGCACTCGATGCCAGTATGGTTGTGGCACCGGCACTGCGCGATCACTTGATTGCATTGGCAGAAAGTGAACATATTCCTTATCAGATTGAAGTGTCACCTACTGCCCGATCAGATGCGAGCACCATTCAGGTCAGTCGAAGTGGTGTGCCGACTTGTGGGTTATCTGTTCCCATGCGCTATCTGAATACACCTTCGCAAATGGTACACATGGATGATGTGGAGGCCATGAGAAAACTGTTGCAAGCATGGCTTGAGAACGATCAGCTTTTTACCCATCACTAAGATGGGTATAGTATAATATAGAAAATTTACGAAAAATACAGAGTGGCAAATAGAGAGAATGGAGAGAAGCGAGTGCGTTATTTAACTGCAGGGGAATCACATGGTCCCGCACTGATCGCTGTCATTGAAGGACTACCGGCAAACTTGAGTCTGGATCTTGAAGCGATTAATCATCAATTATGGCGTCGACAACAAGGTTATGGCAGAGGATATCGGATGAAGATTGAATCTGATCAAGTAGAAATCCTTACCGGCTTGCGTTTTGCAAAGACATTGGGTACGCCATTATCGATGCGAATTGAGAATAAAGACTTCCATAATTGGACAGAACGCATGTCCCCAACTGGGACACCGCCAAGTGATCTTACCATTATGACAAAACCAAGACCTGGTCACGCAGATCTTGCCGCCGCACTAAAATATGATTTTACAGACATCAGAAATACACTGGAACGAGCGAGCGCTAGAAACACTGCCACATTGGTTGCTATTGGCGCGGTTGCAAGGCAATTGTTGAACGTCTTTGATATTCATGTGTACGGACATATCGTCCAAATTGGCGCGATACAAGCAGACCAGCAAAAACTCGCCACGCTTTCTTATCAAGAATTGGCGACTGCAGCAGAAAATTCGCCTGTTCGCTGTGCAGATGACGAAGCAGCAAAGGCCATGATGCAAGCGATTGATCATGCAAAAGAAAATGGTGACACGCTTGGTGGCATCTTTGAAGTGATGGTAACAGGTGTGCCAATCGGACTTGGCAGTTATGCACTTCCGGAAGATCGTTTGGACGGTAAAATTGCAGCGGCACTTATGAGTATTCAAGCGATCAAAGGTGTTGAAATAGGCATGGGATTTGAGGCGGCGACCAAACCTGGCTCGCAAGTTCACGATGCACTGTATTATTCTAAAGAACAAGGATATTATCGCAGCACCAATGGAGCAGGGGGCATTGAGGGCGGAATTTCTAACGGCGAAGTCATTGTCGCTCGTGCAGCCATGAAACCAATCCCCACGCTTTACAAACCTTTACCTAGCGTGGATATGATTACTAAAGAACCGTATCTTGCGACGATTGAACGATCTGACACATGCGCAGCTCCTGCAGCTTCCGTGATTGGCGAAAATATGGTGGCATGGGTGTTGGCAGTCGCCTTCATGGAGAAATTTGCTGGCGATTCCATCGATGAAACAGCACGCAACTATTCCTCTTATCAAGCGTACTTACAATCGAGAATGTGAGGTGTAAGTAGATTGCAAGATGGATTAATTCGTAAATTGCAAACAAAATCACAAACGGGCGATTATGATGTCATTATTGGCACTGGGTTATTACAACACATTGATGAATACTTATCTCATGTTATTGAAAAAAACGCTCCTTTGCTTTTGGTTTACGATCAATCACTCGAAGATTTTGGTTATCCAGCACAAGTGAAAGCATCCTTACTAAAAAATTATGCTGTGGTGACCTCATTTGCACTGCCAAGTGGCGAACACTCTAAGTCCCTCGCCATGGCAGGACAGCTTTATCAAGCTGCCATTAAGGCCGGGTTGGATCGCAATGCAGTGATTCTGGCACTAGGCGGAGGAGTGACAGGGGACTTGGCGGGTTTTGTTGCCGCTACGTATATGCGTGGAGTGCGTTTCATACAGATACCGACAACGCTGCTTGCACATGATTCCAGCATTGGCGGGAAAGTGGCTGTCAATTTGCCTGAAGGAAAAAATCTGGTGGGAGCCTTTCATTCTCCAGAACTTGTGATCTATGATGTGCACTTGTTACAGTCATTGCCAAAAAGAGAGATGGCAAGTGGGATGGCAGAAGCGATCAAGCATGGTGTGATTGCGAATCCCACGTTGTTTGAATATATTGAGACCAATGCAGAATATCTGCTGCGCAATCACCAAGATAAAATGATTGATTTGCTTTATATGTCCTGCCAAGTAAAAGCGAAGGTGGTCAGCGAAGACGAGCGTGAAAATGGGCTGCGAGCCATCCTTAACTTTGGGCATACCGTTGGTCATGCGCTGGAAGTCATCGACTACGGTGCCTATACACACGGTGAAGCGGTGGCCATTGGCATGATGGTGGAAACTGAAATTTCCAACTTGATGGGACTTGCACAGCTTGGCACAAAAGAGCGTCTGGGTGAGTTGTTGAGACGATGCCATTTGCCGGCGGCGTTACCGGAAAGCCAAAAAACACCCGCACAGCAAGAAATACTTATTGAACAAATGCGTCGTGATAAAAAAGCAGAGTTGCGCAGTCTGGCATTTGTGCTGCCAAAGACGATTGGCGAAGTGAAAATTGTGAAAGATGTATCCGAGGATATGGTAAGAATGGCTTTACGATCTTGACCATTAATGATGTGTTCTGTATGATTAGTGTCAGAAGCTTAGTTGAGTAGAGTGGCAGTGGCCTTAGTTAGGTGAGCGGAGCAGAGCAGAGTAAAGTGGCATGATCATGTACCAGTATGGTCATAGATGAGCTTTGCGTATAAATTTATCGCTACGTTCGCGGGGACTAAGGAAGACCTTAGTCTTTTTTGGCTTTATTTAAAGAATGAGGAGGCTCCCCCGTGAAGGAATTACTTATTAAATTGGCAAACGGTATGGACTTAACTGAACGAGAAGCAGGAATGGCCATGCATCAGATGATGGACGGCAGTGCCTCACCTGTTGAAATTTCGGCTTACCTGACGCTGTTGCGGACAAAAGGTGAAACCATCTCAGAATTAACGGGAAGCGCAAAAGCCATGCGTGATCATGCGTTGGTGGTTCATGCTAATCAGGAGACGTTGGTAGACACTTGCGGTACTGGCGGCGATCAAACGGGCACGTTTAATATCTCCACGGCTTCAGCGATCGTTGCCGCAGCTGCTGGTGTTCCTGTGGCAAAACACGGCAATCGTGCAGCCTCGAGTAAATCAGGTAGTGCGGATGTACTTCAAGCACTAGGGGTTGTCATTGAATTAGATCCTCAACAAGCGGAACATTGCCTCAAGCAAACAGGCATTTCTTTTCTTTTTGCGCAAACCTTTCACCCTGCGATGAAACAAGTGGCACCTGTACGCAAAGCGTTGGGATTTCGCACGATGTTTAATATTTTGGGCCCATTAACCAACCCGGCTCGACCTAAGCGGCAAGTGCTGGGTACACCCAGCCGCGAGATCGCAGAAAAATTAGCGAATGTCTTGCTCAATCTAGACATGAAACACGCACTCGTCGTTCATTCGGAGGATGGGTTGGATGAATTATCGATTTCTGGGACTACGCATGTTTATGAAGTAAAAGCGAACCAAGTACTCTACTATACGCTCACGCCGAAAGATTTTGGATTGGCATTCGCGACCATTGACGATGTCCAAGGTGGGACGCCAGAGCAAAACGCAAAGATGATTGAGCGCATTTTGCAAGGTGACAAGGGAGCAACAAGGGATATTGTCGTGATGAATGCTGCCGCCGCAATCTATGTGTCAGGGTTGGCTAATTCTTTTATATCAGCAGCAACAATCGCCCAAGCAGCGATTGACTCTGGTGCAGCACTCGCTACTTTAGAGCGATTACAAAATGTGTCCAAAAATCTGATGGGAGGGATGAGTGCTTGAATTTTCTCACAAAAATTTTGCAAATCAAAAAGCAGGAAGTGGTACAACTTCGACAATCCACTAACAGGGAAGCGCTCATTGAACAGGGGACTATGCAGCCACCCATCGTGCCTTTTTTGAGCAAACCCTCAAAAGCAAATGAATTACGGCTGATCGCTGAAGTAAAAAAGTCATCGCCCTCTAAAGGTGACATTCAAGCGCAGGCAGACCCGGCAAGTGTTGCCAGTCACTACGATCAGGGCGGGGTAGATGCTATTTCCGTGTTGACCGACCGACAATTTTTTTCAGGGTCGATTGATGATTTTTTGCAGGTGCGTGCAGTGACTAGTAAACCGCTGTTGCGCAAAGATTTTATTATCGACGAATGGCAAGTATATGAGGCGAGGGCGATCGGTGCTGATGCTATTTTATTAATTGCTGCTATTTTAGAAAAAGATCGCATCAGGCGCTTATATGAATTGGCTCAAGAACTGGGGATGACGGTTTTGCTGGAAATCCACCACAGGGATGAGTTAGATGTTGTAAAAGCAATCGAGCATCCACAGTACATTGGAATTAACAACCGCGACTTACAAAGTTTTCACGTGAACATGGCAACGACAGAAACATTGGTACCGCTAGTACAGAATTTATTTCCGGATGCCATGATTATCAGTGAAAGTGGCATCGCTACCAGTGAAGACGCAAAGCGAGCGTATTTGGCTGGGGCGCACGGCCTACTGGTAGGGGAATTTTTGATGCGCAAGGGACTCGATCAAGTGAATGAAGCGATTGTTTCATTAAAGGGCACCGCTAGGGTCGGGCTTGCACAATGACCAAGATTAAGTTTTGTGGGTTACAACATGAGCGGGATCTGGTGCTTGCGGAGGAATTGCACATCAATTATGCGGGGTTTGTCATCGTCCCGTCGAGTAGGCGATATGTCACTTTACAACAAATCACCGACTTTCAAAAGTGGATTCAGACACATGACGCAAAAATTCAACCAGTCTTGGTGATGATGAATTTGACCTTCGAAGATATTATGGATGTCATTTCGAAAACTGGAATACGACACATTCAATTAGCAGCCAACGAGAATCCTGAATTATGTAGAACATTAAAAACGCAGCAATCTTTGACAATTTGGAAATCTTGGCACCTGCCTGCTCGCACCAACAGCATTCTGCCAATCGATGCACAAACCCAAGCTCTCCTGCAGTATCTAGATGATGTGGACGGAGTTTTATTGGATACATCATACAAAGGTAACATTGGGGGAACAGGCACCATTTTTGATTGGCAACAAATTGCTGAATTGAAGAAATTGATTAATGATTTTCCAATGATCGTAGCAGGCGGGTTAACTCCAGACAATGTGACTGAATTAATTAGCAAATATCGTCCATTTGCTGTAGATGTATCTTCTGGTATTGAGGATAATGGACAAAAAGATCCCCAAAAAATGCGGGAATTTGCAGCAAAGGTTAGGGAGGGTTACGATGAATCCGAATCAAGCAGGACGATTTGGTGATTTTGGGGGACGTTTTGTTCCTGAAACGTTAATGTCCGCATTGTACCAATTGGAACATGATTTTGAACGCGTGCGCGCATTGCCTGAATTTCAAGCGCAACTGCAGGATTTGCTTCGCAATTATGCGGGAAGAAGCACGCCACTGTACTTTGCTAAGCGGCTATCCGAATTAGCGGGTGGGGCAAAAATTTACCTGAAACGTGAAGACTTAAATCACACAGGTGCCCACAAAATTAACAACACCATCGGTCAAGGATTGCTCGCTAAGTGGACAGGTAAAAAACGCGTGCTTGCAGAAACAGGAGCCGGCCAGCACGGGGTAGCCACAGCGACGGTGGCGGCATTACTGGGGCTTGAATGTACTGTGTTTATGGGCGAAGAAGATATCCGTCGGCAAGCGCTCAATGTGTTTCGCATGGAACTGCTAGGTGCGAAAGTAGAATCGGTGACGAGCGGTACGGGTACCCTCAAAGATGCCACTAATGAAGCATTGCGTCACTGGGTGGAACACGTGACCGATACCTATTATATTGTTGGTTCCGTTGTAGGGCCTCATCCTTATCCGTATATTGTAAGAGAATTTCAGCGGATTATCGGTGAGGAAACGAAATCTCAGATGTTAGTACTGGAAGATCGATTGCCAGATGTCATCGTGGCGGCAGTCGGTGGCGGGAGTAATGCAATGGGGATTTTTTATCCTTTTATTGATCATGCAAAAGTAAAGCTAATCGGCGTGGAAGCAGCGGGTGAAGGAATCGACACTCCACGTCACGCCGCTTCGATTGCCAAAGGTTCCAAGGGAATTATCCACGGTGCGCTCACCTATCTTTTGCAGGATGAAGATGGGCAAATCATCCCAGCGCACTCCATTTCGGCTGGCCTAGACTACCCCGGAATTGGACCAGAGCATTCGTTTTTGCATGCAAGTGGGCGAGCGGAGTATGTGCCGATTAGGGATGATGAAGCGCTGGCGGCGTTTTTGACACTTTCGCGTTATGAAGGCATTATCCCTGCCTTAGAATCTGCGCATGCACTCGCTCATGCCTTGAAAATCGCCCCCAACATGTCAAGTGATGAGATCATCGTCGTCAATTTGTCAGGTCGAGGTGATAAAGACGTGGATAGCGTACGCGCCATTTTGAGCGAAGGGGGCAATGCACATGGAACGCGGACGTAATGCAATAGTGAATGCATTGCAAAAACTAGATCACCACGCGGGACTCATTCCATTTGTGGTGGCAGGGGATCCCTCGTATGAACAAAGTTTGGCAATGCTTCGCATAGTAAGTGAATTTGCAGATGTGATTGAAATTGGCATTCCGTATTCTGATCCATTAGCTGACGGCCCGATAATTCAGGCGGGTGCTGCTCGGGCATTGGCAAAGGGTATGAATTTGACTCGAGCCATGCAGTTAATTGCTGAGGTACGTTCATTTTCGCAGGTACCGATTATTGTGTTCACCTATGCCAATCCTGTTTATAAAACCGGTATTTCTCGGTTTTTGCAAAATTGTAAAGAAGCTGGTGCCGATGGTATTATCGTCCCTGACCTGCCTCATGAAGAGAGTGAAGAATTGCGCAATGAACTTGAATTATTGGACATGGGTTATGTTCCGCTGATCTCGTTGACTAGCGGGGATCGTGCCACGCGTATTGCCAAAACGGCCACTGGTTTTGTATACTGCGTATCAACTTTAGGTGTTACTGGGGAAAGAAAAAATTTCGCTGCACAGCTACCCACGTTTGTTAATCAAGTCAAATCTGTCAGTACAGTTCCCGTCGCTGTTGGATTTGGTGTCAGCCAGGCAGAGCAAGTCACAGAACTTTCATCTTATGCTGATGGCGTCATCGTGGGGAGCGCATTCGTCAAGTATGCGGGAATATTGGCAGACGCTACAGCCACAAGCCAAGCGGATGTACTGAATGCTTTTCGCTTATTCGTAGATGAGCTTGCGGGTGCAACGAACAAAGGGGAGAAACTAGATTGACAGCATTATTTACCCGCATGGCTTTAATTGGATGCGGATTAATCGGTGGATCGTTAGCGCTGGCTGTTAAAAAAACAGGGCTAGTAGATGAAATAGTAGGAACAGATAACAATCCCGACGTGTTACAAGTGGCATTGTCGCGTGGAATGATTGATCGAATAGCTAACAATTTGCAGACTTGTGTATCGGGTGCAGATTTAGTGGTGCTGGCCGTTCCTGTGCCGATCATGCCCACTATTTTGAAACAGTTAGCAAATTACGAAGAAATAATGGGAATATCCCCTTTAATTACGGATGTTGGTGGCACAAAGCAAGAAGTGGTAGATTTTGCACATTATATTTTAAAAAAAGCTGAATTTATTGGTGGCCATCCAATGGCGGGATCAGAAAAATCAGGAATCCATGCTGCTCATGATCGATTGCTGGAAAATGCAGTCTATGTACTTACACCAGGGCCAAAAACAAGTCAGGATACAGTTGATCGTTTCAGTTCACTTCTGCGCAGTGCGGGTGCTCGTCCTAAAATTATGGATCCTAGACACCACGACGAAGTGGTGGCAGCAATCAGCCATGTCCCACATTTGATTGCTGCGGCATTAGTAAATCAGGTAAGCGAACTTGCGGAAAAAGACAATTCTTATCGAGAATTAGCAGCGGGAGGATTTCGTGATATTACTCGTATCGCCTCAAGTGATCCGTTATTATGGCGTGATTTGTCGTTAGGAAATAAAAGTAAAATATTGCCGTTAATAGCTGGTTGGATTGAACAGTTGACTTTACTTTCGCAATGGCTAGTCAATCATCGGGAGTCGCCACTAGAACAGTTTTTCTTGCAAGCACGTTCGTTTCGCGATTCATTACCTGCTAAAGCTAGTGGTGGGTTCCCTGCACTGTATTCGATGACTGTTCAGGTACCTGATGAACCTGGAATCATTGGGGTAATTGCCTCGCTGCTTGGCCATCACCACATCAGTATTCGCAATATTGGCATTCTCGAAAGCAGAGAAGATGAAGATGGACAGCTTATTTTACAATTTGATCGTTTTCAAGACTTAGACGCCGCAAAAATTGTCCTTGAAGAAAACAGTTATCCTGTATTTCAACGCGTTTAATTTCGAATAATGTTTCTGTCAGGTTGACTTCCAAACGCTCGGTAGGTATGATGTGTGTGGATGCATTGTAGTTTCTCTCCACTCCTATTATCTCTCTTGACTCGCGTGAAAGACATGCGGGTTCTTTTTTTTGTCACTTGCCATGAATAAATTGTCATTCACAGACACATCCTGTAAATAGTTTATTTTTGGGCGGGAGTTTGTCATGCGTCTCATGGAGTGCCTAAATCAAAGTGACATGAAACAGTTGACCTGGATCGCAAAACATCATCAACTAAGCGCGCCAAGTTATTCTAAGAATGCGATTCTTCAAGAACTGTTATCGAAGTTTACAGAACCTGATTATCTTAGTACTCGGGTACATCAAAGCCAGATACCATTACAAACGGTGATTCGTGAACTAGCCATACATGGCCGAGACAGTTATGCAAAAGATGAATTAAGTCCGGTCATTCGCCGCATTTTAAGCGCACTTAAAATAGAACAATCCTCATCTCAAGAGATCATCATGGCACTTATTCATGAAGGGCTTTTGTTTGAAATGCATAGTACTTTTGGGCGAATGTATATATTTCCAGAAGACTTATGGAAAAAGATAAATATTTTAACGACTAAAGAAATCAGAGCAGCCTCTTTGGCTATCGATCAAATGCCAGTTATTGTACGAGATGACGGCACTGCCATTGCCAGAGATACCGCGTCATTATTGTTTTTTTGTGCAAAAAACCCACAACGGCTCACTCTTGATGAGAGTTTGTATAAACGGGCTCAACAACAGATTATGCAACTATTTGAAATTAAAGAAGAGCTTCTTCCTGAACGAACAGGGTGGCGTTTTGGTTTTCATCCACACTTTCGCAATTATCCAGAGCGATTTGCGTTAATTTATGATTTTTTATCAACAAGTGAGACATGGATAGAAAAAAACAGCGATTTATTAGTGGAAGAAGGCGCAAGTCAAGCGTTGCTTATGATCAGCGAAGAAAAAAGAACGGAGTTGATTTTTCGCTATTATTTGCAAGTATATCGTTCGGCAATTCCACATTTATTGCGTATTATCAACAAAATTGGTGAGATGACGCGCGGTGGTTGGGTAATGGATCAAGTTATTAGGAGTGAAATTGTACCTTGGGTGAACGAATATTTTTATGAAACCAAAGATAACATGATTCATCAGCATATTTTGCGGATGCTCGTGTACTTGGGGTTTTTAAAAGAAGGAGAATTTTCGCCAACCATGCTGGGCTACCACTTGTCGTTACTTGGTGCCACTTGGCTTGGTTCACAAGGGTTTAATGAAACAGAAGACACACAACTTACACCCCAATCGGACATAGACGAAGCAGTCACGATCACGCCGGATTTTGACATGATCGTACCATCTCCCATTGAATCTGTGTACGGATTTAACTTGCAAAAAATCGCCCAGCGCATCAAAAATGATCGCATTCGTATTTTTCGATTGACACACGAAAGTATTAGCAATGCGTTAGCGATAGGGTGGACAAAAACGCAATTATTAGCTTTCTTGAACCAAGTCAGTCATCAAAAAGTGCCTAAAAATGTTGAAATCACGGTGTCCTCGTGGTGTGACGCTTACGAGCAAATTACGGTGGAAAATTGGTGCGTCATTACCTGTCAGAAACATTCCACACTTAGTGAGATCGTTATTCACCCACACTTTTCTTCTCAAAGAATCATACTTATTGATGAGCTTAGATTTGCGGTAGACGCCAAGGAAAAAGAATCAGTAGCTAAGCAACTTCATCACATGGGATATAGTGTTATGATAACTTAAAAAAGGATTTTTTTTAAGAAGGAAATCATGCAGACATTCACGAATATGATGTAATCAATTAGCAAACATTCGCACTATTTCGGCAGTCCGGATGTATGCCACGTTGCGGGGAGGCGAGCCCACATGAAGGAATTGATTACGGTGTCACATAAACGCAATTTTATCCACTGGTTTTTAAATCATTATGAGATGAAAGACCCCATGGTAAAATGGCTGCTTGAATCACTTTCCAGTCGTGAAAACTTGTTGGCTAATGTTCATTTTACAGAACATCTACAGACTGACCGAAAGGCGATGCTGATTTCCACAAAATGTGTGCAGATGGCACCATTTAAATTTTACCATATGCACCGAATTAGCACTGATGTAGAAAAGGCCCTTTTAGAGATACATCAGCATCCTGAACAAGATCTTTATGTCACACTGTACTTTCGCAACCGTCTGCATGCAAAAGAGTATAAAATGGTGCTTGAACACCCAGAATTTCCATCGAAAGAAGCACCTAAGCAATACTTGGCCAACTTGCAAATAGAATTATTTATTGACGAATTATTGCGCAGTCATCGCCTAAATCAACTTTATCAGCAAATCAACATGGCGCTAGATCAACGAGATCAAAAATCATTCATGAAATTGTCCGATGAATATCTAGACATAATTAAAAATAAAGACTAGAGAATAAATATTTATCTTGCATTTTTTTTGTGTTGTAGCTACAATGAAGATGTAATATTCAAAATAACGCTTAATTCCGTAGAGTCGGAAGCGGGGGAACCACGTTTTCATGGGGTGAATCCGTTAACTTCGGTAGGGTATTTCTCAACCCGAACCCGTCAGCTAACCTCGTAAGCGAAAGGGGAACCTGGTATGAAAATACACACTTAGTATACCCTTCGCATTTTCCGTGACTCGATATATTGTCGCGGTTTTGTTTTTTATTAATCAAAACAATTCGAAGGGAGAGGTAACAATGATATTTAATGAATTAAAGCGCAATATTAAAGAAGGTATTGAGATGGAGAACCCATCATCAGAGACTTTCATTAGTACTGTAGTTACGCACGAATTGACGATGTTATTTAATTTGCATGTTTCATCAAATAACCGAGAAATCATGGCTGAAAATTCAGCATATCACGCCATGGTAGGCGTATCGGAGAGTTCAATTCCATTTCACAGTTTTGCTATTACGGAAGCATTAAGAGGGGTAATTCACGGACTTGCAAGTGCAGGGTTTGACGTCTCAGATATCGCACGACACGCGATGCGAGGTGCAAGAAGGGCTGTCCACGAAATTGAAGGGGGATCTTTAGAAGCCGAAAAGGCTTTGCGACAAGGCTTACATCAATCCCTTGAAGATTTAGGAATGAATCGATTGGAAGATGACCCAGCGTTGGATCTACCAGGGCTGTATGTAGAACAGAGTTCACACATGGGTGCGGTAATGTATTAACTGCACTTTCACATGAGTTACTTTTAAGCCAAAAGGCGCATTTGTGCGCCTTTTGGCTTATTTAGAAATTTGGACAATCGAGAACAGAAATGCCATACTTAATAACAATATGGTGAGGTGATGGAATAGATGCGGTTAGAAGAAATGACTACTGACGATATTCGTCAGCTTGCTACATTTTGTGATACTGCTCTCATTACGTTAGGGGGGGCTAGTTGGCGACCAGCTCATTTGCCTATTGGAACCAGCTGGTTCATTTTGCGACGACTGCGTGATCTTTTAGAAGGTACACTCGGGGGAAGAATGATCACGTTACCGGTACTAGGAATTAACATTCAAGGTGGGCAAAATGATATATTTCAAATTCCAAAAACGGCTGCCATCGACTTAATCAGCCATAGTGTCAGTGAACTAATGACGAAAATTCCGATGCGATACTGTGTGTTTTTAACGGATAGTCTAGAAGCGGAGGAGGTTTTCCATTTCGCGTTAGAACGATTGTCAGCAAATGATCACATAGTACCTCTTACGTTTATCTGGTGGAGGGATGGGCTCAAAGGGGATCAAGTACAACTTTTTGAACGTTCAGGCGAATTGGAGACATCTTTATTGCTGTCCACTGCTAAACGCTTAGTTGACCTTGAGCAAAAAAGTGCTGTTCGACATTCTGCGATGCAAGCTTCAGAGCAAATCGGTAATGCCTACTGGACTACGTTAGAAACATCACTATTGGAGCAAGTTCAATCAATGTGGGTAGGTGGAAATTCACAAACTGTCGTCTAATCGTCACATCCGCATCTTGAGTTAATTCAGTATTATCTTTTAAAATGATACAAGATGCAGGTTAAGTAGCATTCTCCAAACTTGGGGATTTGTTTTACTGCGAAGGCACATGTTTTTCTCATGTATTACGCTAGCAGGAGGTGGACTTTTCTTAACAAGAAGTATAGCCTTGAAAAAAGGAGTGTGAAAACAAGGTTGATTAAGCGAACTTACGATTGGATTGACGAACGCCTGAATATTACTCCACTGTGGCGTGATATTGCAGATCATGACGTGCCAGCACACGTTAATCCCGCCACTAAAATGTCTGCCTTTGTATATTGCTTTGGTGGACTAACGTTTTTGATTATTGTTACGCAAATTTTGTCGGGCATGTTTTTATCTATGTACTATGTTCCTGATATAAATAACGCCTATTACAGCGTTCAATATATTACCAATCAGGTTTTGCTCGGACAAGTGGTGCGCGGCATGCATTTTTGGGGCTCATCATTGACAATTATTATGGTGTTTTTACACATGCTGCGCGTTTTCTTTACAGGCGCGTACAAGGCACCTAGAGAATTGAATTGGATTGTCGGTGTGCTGTTATTTTTTATCATTCTCGCATTTGGTTTTACTGGATACCTTTTGCCATGGGATCAACAATCGTATTGGGCAACTTCGGTTGGTGCCCAGATTGCTGCGACAATTCCTTACATTGGACCATACATTAAGTTGCTACTAACTGGCGGTTCTACGGTGGGTGCGTTAACGTTAACTCGTTTTTTTGCAATCCATGTCTTTTTCTTACCAGCCGCTCTCCTCGTCTTGTTAGGCGCACACTTTATCATGATTCGCAAAGCAGGGATCGCGGGTCCCATGTAATCACGGCAGGTTCCTTATTATGACCAACAAGCGAGGAGGTATAGGCTTTGTCATCTGAAGATCCTAGGGAGAAAATTCCTGATGCTCCACGTCACAGACGAGTTTATCGGGAATTGTACGACGGACGAGAACCGTTTTTCCCCAATTTTTTATTAAAAGAATGGGTCATTGGTGCCATGTTTATTGTTGGCTTTTTGATCTGGGTTCTGCTTAACCATGTAGGACTTGGAGACAAGGCTAACCCGAATGACTCCAGTTACATTCCTGTTCCGGACTGGTACTTCTTATTTTTGTATCAGGCACTCAAATACTTTCCTGGATCAGCCATTCTTTTTGGGGCACTTTATATTCCACTGATCGTTACACTGATGCTGGTTTTCTTGCCGTGGATTGATTGGAATAAATCCCGTCGTCCATTTAAACGGCCACTAGCTACAGGTTCTATGGTATTAGTCATCATTATGATGTCTTGGTTAACTGCTGAAGCTTGGGCACAGCATCAAGCGGAAATGGCTCCTGCTGGTAGCTCAAGTGGATTGCCATTTACAGTGCAACATCCAACTAGCAAGGCGCTCATGGCCACATCTTTGCCAGGATATCAATTGTTTGAAAACACGTGTGCAGGTTGTCATGGACAAAATCTTGAAGGCGTTGTAGGTCCTGAGCTAAGAGGCATTGGCAACGTAGCAAGCTCAGCACAATTATTACCTGTTATTACAAAAGGATTCTCGCCCAACATGCCACCTGGCGGAGGGCTCACCAACACTAGTCAGCTTCAACAAATTGCGGATTGGCTGTCACAACAAAAACAAAAATAACAAAAAGCCGTTTGCTTCCAAGCAAGCGGCTTTTTGTTAACTAATCAACGAGTAAAACCTTCCCCAAGCACATCGTGCACCTCATTCAATACGACGAACGCCTTATCATCTTCGGCATGCACCACTTGTTGTAAATGGATAATCTCATTGCGATTGACTACGCAATATATTACTTGCTTTTCATCACCCGTAAAGCCACCTTGTCCAGATAACAAAGTGGTACCTCGGCCTAATTCTTTGTGAATCATCTCCGCAATCGTTTCCCATTTGTCACTGATGATAAATGCAGCTTTGGATGATGAAACCCCTTCAATGACAAAGTCTACGACACGGCTTGCAACAAATAACGCGACTAGCGAATACATCGCCGTCTCTTTGCCAATTACGATAGCTACAAGTGTAATGACCACTAAATCAATAGCAAAAAGCAATCGCCCCATACTGTATCCATAGATGTGATTGGCAATACGGGCTAATATATCAGATCCGCCTGTTGTCCCGCCAGTACGAAAAATAATGCCTAGCCCTAATCCACAGATGACACCGCCATAGAGCGCCGCAAGCAGTCGATCATGTGTCGGTTGGGTAAAATGTTGAGTCAATAAAGTAAAAACAGATACCAAAATGACACCTAGGAGAGTTTTAGCAATAAACCGGCGTCCAAAAAATTTCCAACCTAAAAACAATACGGGAATATTTAATATAAAGTAAGACACTCCTAAAGGAATATGCAGTTTATATAGAACCAAAATAGATAGGCCAACAAATCCTCCTTCTGCCAAGTGGTTTCCGACAATAAATGCATTTAGTCCTACAGAATATACGAAACTGCCGATGATAATTAATAATACATTAAACCAAAACTTCATTGCTTCTTCACTCCTTGATCCCTTCTCTAAAAATCATTATACATTCAATGTTTGTTTTTCCTGAACCATAATCATGATCAAAATAAAAAAACCAAAGACCCCAAACCCAGGATAGAACCAACCAACGATACGAGAAAACCCAATTTGTGCAAATCCGTAGGCAGCGAATAGTGAGATAATTAACCAAGTGAAAAATGACCGGTTGGTTAGTGCCGCAATTTCGCTTGCAAGTCCAAATGCATTAGCAATTAATGTGGAGTAGATTTCGGCACCAATAGCGATCAATACCCCTCCTTGAAAAAAAATGGGCATTGTTTTTGCAATAAAGGCTAACGGAATTTCTTGAAGATGAATGTCACTTTGATTTACCAACAATAGATGTATGAGCAGCATGAGGAATCCTAGTCCAATTGAACCAAAGAGACTACCAAACAAGCGCACCTTTCTCTCTACATGTAGTGAGCCAAGCGGAACCAGCACTGGTAACGACAGCCCTACATTAAACCCTAGGTAGGAAAAGGCAAGTAGAGATTGCCAAATTGCTATATTACCTGAGAATGTGGGGCGAAATGTAACCCATTGTAAAGAAGGCATCGTGTTCAAATGGTAAATAGCGGAAAACAAAACCCATAATATCATAAATGGCACAATGAACGAATTTGCTACAATAATTCCGCGAATTCCAAAATACAAAAGTAATAGTGTCGCCCATACACAAATAAGTGTACTTATGTATAGCGGCAACCCCACAATTTGTTGAATAAGTGCACCACCTCCTGCTATCATTGCTATATTCAATCCAAATATAGCAATTAACAGCAATACGTTAACAAGCATGCCACCTTTACTGCCAAGCAGGATTCTAGTCAGGTCGGAAAATGAATTCACATGGTATCGTGGCCCTAAATGAAGCGCATAAACACCAAACACAAAAAACAGGATCGTTGTGAGCATGATACCCCAAATCGCTGAAGTTCCATTTTTAGAGAAAAATTGCCAAATTTCTTGTCCGGAAGCAAATCCCGCCCCTACCACCGTTCCAATATAAGTGACGGTGATTTGAAATACTGCAGTCCAAAATCCCTTTTTCACTCGATTCACCTCACCTCTATATTTCTATTAATGGGACGATTCAACTATGCTTGCTTGTACTATTTTAGAAAGGTTGGCCATAGAATTGATACAGAGGGAGGGAAGGGAATGCACAGTGGACAAGCAGTTTTTTTAGGAGCACTACAAGGTATCAGTGAATTTTTGCCAATTAGTAGTTCAGGGCATTTACTATTATTATTAAAATTTTGGCAGACTAACACCCCTCCAATGTTACTAGACATCAGCTTGCACATTGGCACGTTGGCGGCACTATTAATCGCATTTCGTACTGATCTTCTCGATATGCTCCATCATCCTCGCAATCCCATGTGGATATTGCTATTAGCCGGTACCATTCCTACCGTCATCATTGCAATTTTGTTTCAGTCGATGATTGAAAGCGCATTTCAAACGGGACAAACCCTAGGGGCAGAATTTATGATGACTGGGATTTTGCTGCTATTATCAGAAAATCGCTACAAAAACCAAAAAATCACCATGCGTCCACTTGGCATCAAACAAGCACTATTAATTGGGTGTGCACAAGGAGCTGCTATTTTGCCAGCATTATCTCGTTCTGGATTGACGATGGCCGCTGCCATTGGACTAGGTGTGGAACGTCAACAAGCAGTTCGATTCTCTTTTCTTTTATCAATCCCAGCCATTTTAGGTGCCTCACTGTTCGCATTAAAAGACTTGAGTGCGGTTCCTCAACATGTGTACCCGTCACTCTTATTAGCAATGACCACTAGCGCAATTTTTGGGTACCTCGCTATTCGTTTTTTGCTGCAATGGGTGAGTCGCCACAGCATTAGACCATTTGGTTATTACACCGTTGGTCTAGGAATCCTGCTGTTATTAAATCAATGGATATTTCATGTCATATAGCAAGCGATAGATTATAATGATAGGGTATCAGCGTGAGCCTCCATTAATAAACCAAAAGACCATTTTTAAACGAGTCAACACGTAAATGATAAAAGACACAATGAGGGCAATCGTTAAAACTAAAACCCCCGTAGCAATAGCGATGTATGAAGTTTGCAGTAAACTTATCGGTGCAGTTTGCAAAGGGGCCAGTGCATACACAGAATGCGGAAAGAAACCGGCCGCAACGTTAAGGAAACTTGTATTAAAAAGCAGAAAGGTAATTCCACCTGCCACGATTGCGTGGTAAAATCGGGCGAGAAAGTAAGGACGCATGCGGATGTCAGTTTTCGTCAGTACACTTGCTACTTGGGCATGTACTGAGAGTCCACTCCATGCGATAATAGCACTGACCATGCTAACTTTTTGAATTAATGGGGCGGCAGCTTGTGCTGTGCTGGCTGAACCAATATCAATTTCAAATATGCCATTGATCATCGGTAATATCAGGTGCGAGTTGAGGTGCAATAATTGAAACACCACTGCCAATAACGGGGTAATTAAGCCAACAAATCCGACTTCTGATAGCACCCGTAAGAAAACCGAGAAAAACATGATAAAGCCACCAATCATCAGCAACGTGCGTACCGATTCACTGACGGCATCGCCGAGTAAGCGACCGAATGGTCTGCCATCTTCGGCACGCGATTTCATCATTTCTAAATACGCTCTTTTCCATATACTCATATCATGCTTGATTGTTAATCCCATCTTACGAGGGCGTTTGATTTCTTGGTGCCGCCCATAAAAGCGAAAACTGACACCGACAATGAAAGCAGACAGGTAATGAGCAAGCGCAAATAACATGCCTAGTTCTGGAGATTTGAACATGCCCACTGCCACAGCGCCGAACATAAAGAGCGGATCAGCCGTGTTAGTGAAGGCCAGCAGACGTTCACCTTCAATGCGGGTGCAATCTCCATTTTCACGTAATCTAGCAGTAATTACGGCATCCATTGGATAACCTGCAGCTAGTCCCATCGATAGAGCAAACGCGCCAACGCCTGGTACATTGAACAAGGGACGCATTAATGGTTCTAGAAACACCCCTAACGCGCGTACTAGTCCAAGCCCTAACATCAAATCGGACAAAATAAAAAAGGGCAGTAAGGACGGAAATACAACGTCGAGGAATATTTTTAATCCGCTCAGCCCTGCGTCAAACCCTGGCTTTGGAAACCATACGAGGGCAATGGTAAACAGGCCTACAAATAGAGCCATGAGTAATGTCATCATTGGTGTTCGCCTAATGCGCAAAACGTTCCCCTCCAAAATCTCCTGTTTCCTTCTACTTTATGATGGTTGTCCTGAGGTTATGAAGTTATTATGATTAGGGAATAATTGATACTGGAAAGTAGGGATGTAAGTGAAGAAAATCAATGTGGCGGTTGCTGGTGCTTATGGTAAAATGGGCAGCGAAGCCTGCCGAAGCATCTTAGGTTCGGCAGACCTTAAATTAGTAGCCGGAATTGTACACAAACTGAATCACTCGGCCCAACAGATAGAGTTGCCTTATTATACAAATGTCAAAGAATGCATCATCGAAACGTCTCCGGATGTATTAGTCGATTTTACTCATGCTGATGCAGCGAGAGACAACATCCTCACCTGTATTGAACTAGGTGTTCGTCCCGTAATCGGTACTACCGGATTTCAAACAGAAGAATTAATGGATTATGACTATCGTCTGCACAATGCACAAATCGGTGGCCTGTATGCACCTAATTTCGCAATTGGGGCTCTGTTAATGATGAAAGCAGCGGAGATGATTGTTCCCTTTATAAATGATGTGGAGATTATTGAATATCATCATACTGGGAAAAAAGACGCACCTTCTGGTACTGCACGAAAAACGGCTGAGAAACTGGCTCTGGCGCTTCAGGACAAGCCTAACAGAGCACCACTCAACCAATCAGTCAAGGCTGAATTGGTCAATGGCATACCAATTCACAGCGTGAGACTACCTGGATTTATCGCTCATCAAGAAGTGATTTTTGGCGGCCAAGGTGAGCGTTTGACGATCCGTCATGATACGATGTCTAGAGAAAGTTTTATGCCGGGCGTTCTCCTTGGTATTCGTAGTGTAGTAAATGTACAAGGACTAGTGGACGGATTAGAGCACTTTCTTTTCTAAAAGGGAGAGATTGATGATGCACATTGCACTGGTTGCACATGATGCGAAAAAAGACGAAATTGTTAACTTTGCCATCGCCTATGAATCACTTTTTATGCCACATGATTTATATGCCACAGGTACCACAGGAAAAAGAATTGCTGAAGTGACAGGTCTTACCATTCATCGCTTTCAAAGCGGCCCGCTTGGCGGCGATCAACAAATTGGTGCATTAATAGCAGAAAATCGCTTAGATTTACTTATTTTTTTGCGGGACCCATTAATGGCACAACCACATGAGCCAGACATTATCGCCTTGCTTAGGCTCTGCGACGTGCATCAGGTACCAGTGGCCACGAATCTGGCAACGGCTGAGATGCTTATCCAAGGATTGTGGAGAGGAGACCTGAACTGGCGACAGTGAAGGTAGATTACTTATGCGTATAGGTATCAGCTGTTATCCTACGCTCGGCGGTTCGGGAGCGATCGCAACGGAGCTAGGCAAAGCACTGGCTAAAAAGGGACATGAGATTCATTTTATCGTTTCAGGCATCCCTTTTCGTTTAGGGCTTTTTATGGACAATATTTACATACACGAAGTAGAGACGACGTCGTATCCCGTCTTGCGTCAAAACCCGTATGATTTGGCTTTAGCTGCAAAAATGGCCGATGTGGTGCGCAACTACAATTTGGAGATACTGCATGTTCATTATGCGATTCCCTATGCGGTATGCGCCTTTTTAGCAAAAGAAATGGTAGGGAAACATCAGGTGCGTGTGGTGACTACGCTGCATGGCACTGATGTCACCGTGCTTGCACAAGATCCTTTATTTCGCGATGTCATTCGCCTTGGTATTGAAAAAAGTGATGCGGTAACTGCCGTTTCAGATAGTCTGATTCAACAAACTAATGAACTTTTTCACACGAAATGCCCGATTCGAAAAATTTACAACTTTGTTGATTTGCACGAGTTTCGACGCATTAATAAGCCTACATGGAAACAAAAAATTGCACCCAACAATGAAAAAATCTTGATGCATGTCTCTAATTTTCGCAGCGTAAAAAGAGTGCCTGATGTGCTGTCTATCTTCGCAAAAGTGAGAAAATCTGTACCATCTAAGCTGCTCTTAGTTGGTGAAGGGCCTGATTTGGAGCTTGCGCGAACGATGACACACCGTCATGATATGGATAAAGATGTACTTTTTTTAGGCAAACAAGATGAAGTGGCACCGCTTTATTCCTTGGCAGATTTGTTTTTATTACCTTCAGAAAAGGAAAGCTTTGGTCTTGTTGCATTAGAGGCGATGGCTTGTGGCGTACCCGTCATTGGCTCGACAATTGGCGGTATTCCAGAAGTGGTTGAACACGGAAAATCAGGATATTTGTCTACAGTAGGGCAAGTGGGTGAGATGTCAGAAAATGCACTACGTTTGCTACAAAATGAAGAGTTATGGCAGCGTTTTTCACATGCTGCACGCAAAAGGGCGAAGCTTTTTACCTTAGATGAACAGGTAAAAAAATACGAAGCCCTTTATGAAGCTTTATTATGATGACTATATTTCCTATGGAACAGCAGTTTCAAGTAGCAAAAAAAGTGTTACAGACGATAGAAAGCAATGGATATGAAGCCTACATTGTTGGGGGAGCTGTTAGAGACGTGTTGTTGGGGCGTCAGGTGACTGATATAGACATCACTACTTCGGCTACTCCTCAACAAATTGAGCAGTTATTCAAAAAAATCATACCCACTGGCATTGCACATGGAACCATTAGTGTTTTTGAAGAGGGCATTTGGTTTGAAGTCACTACGTACCGTTTAGACGGACCATATGACGATGGCAGACATCCTCGTTATGTTAATTTTGACACCACACTAGAAGGTGATTTGTCACGAAGGGACTTCACCATTAACGCCATGGCAATGGATTTGCGAGGTGCTCTCCACGATCCATTTAATGGGTATGATGATCTCTTGGCAAGGCGAATTAAGGCAGTAGGGGAGCCTATGCGGCGCTTTCAAGAGGATGGGCTTCGCGTCGCCCGTGCTTTTCGCTTTGCAACGACGCTTCAATTTAGAATCGCAGATTCAACCATGAAAGCACTCAAGGAATCGTCAGTTGTTTTGGAAAAAATCGCTGCTGAAAGAAGACAGGGCGAGTGGAATAAATTTTTAAGTTTGCTCACAGAACCATTTTGTGGCATCGTGCCTGATCTGATTGTACAAGCTTGGACGGGGTGGAAGGAATTTCACTTCTCTGCATTATGCAACAAAATAACACATGTGCACGGATTGCCTGATCGCTTAGCTTTGATTAACTGGGAAATTTTTCAGAGCTCTACATATGCCAGTAATCCAATCGTGCTTTTACAAACTCTCCGGTATAGCACAAAGATCATTAACGAAGTGTTAGCACTGTTACATGCTGCTAGCAACTGGCAAGCTGATTCCTATCATCCGATGACGTTGGCATGGGGGAAAGTGCTTTCTCTTTATGGGGAAGATTTCTTAAAAAGAGCCGTACATCTTTGTGCAGTACAAAATCCCGAACTTCAATTGGACAATGAATTGCAGCGAGCGCAAATATGGAAACAAGCATGTACGATAAGAAATTTGAAGGATTTGGCGATTCGCGGCAATGATTTGACTACTTCATTTTCCATGCGAGGACCACTTATTGGCGCAGCTCTTGAACATCTATTCAATCAAGTGGCACGTCACGCTATTGTAAATACTCGCGAATCACTTTTGCAGGAGGTTAGAATGTGGATGGTGAACTTAGCGACAGATGAGGCAATCATTCGTCAGTCTTTACAAGTTGCCCCTAAAGATTTTCCTAT
>JAJZCJ010000239.1 GCA_021846145.1 Bacillota bacterium | reverse complement strand
TTTTGTTCTTGCCCGGTACAGTCCGAACAATCGGGCTTGTGTCCGCGATATAGGCATCTGTTGCTGTCATAACCTTTTGAACGTACGCGGTCGCGTCTGCTCCGCCATAGTACGACGCGCTGGCACTCGCCCAATCCGTGTTGTTTTTGTACAAACTTGATAAGTAGTGCGCCCCACCAGCAAGGGCATCCGATGGATCAAATGGGCTTGAATACGGCGCACAGCCTGCGTTTTGGTTCAAACGGCATTGTTGGTTCAGGTACGCGTCTTCCCCTGCCGCCGTTGCTCCCGTGCCGAGAGGTGCCCAATAACCATTGGCATCAATGCCATAACCGTGATATTTCTGAATATTTTGTTCATTTGTGTCTGGTGAACTCGGTGTCGTGATCGGGTCAGACCATCCTGACCACGTTTCCGGTTCGAATTGCATCAATCCCATCGCGTGGCTACCATCATAATTCGCATACGCGTTGGGATTCCATCCGCTTTCGGTAGTCGTTTCTCCTGCCAGATATTGGATTGGTACAGAGTACATTTCACTTGCTTTTGTTATGTCTTTTTGGAACATTTGCGGAATTCCCGAACTAGGTGAGACATTTTTTGGCATTGGTTCCATTTCCACGGTTGTTTGGTTGCTCGACGACGCCATCAACACGACGAAAAGTGTGAGTAAAATTAACAAAAAAATGGCGATAAACGGTAGCCAAAACGGCGCTGTGTAAAGCAGAATTTGCCATAACACTTTTTCACCAATTTTTTCCTCTATTTTTCTTTTTACTGCTGTTTTTATCACCGTTTTTGCTAGTTGTTTTGCATCTTGCTTAACATTTTTGTCTGCGTTCATCAAGAATTTATCTATTTTTTTTATGTCAAACTTCACACGTCCCACCTCCCCACTGATACTAAAAAGCCGCCCTGCTGGGGGCGGCTACATCTTTATGCCGTTTTTGCTTTGCGTACGTTTACGTATGCTTCATATAAATCATGTTCGTCGCCGCCGTTCGCGATAACGTAAACTATTAAAAAATCGTATTCGCTTGACATTTGTATGTCGCGCCACGTCGTGTTTTTTCCCACGTTGTCGCGGATTTGCTGAGCAATAATGGCTTGCAATTCTTCTTTTTCCACGTCTTTATTCCCCTTTCACGTTGTTTAATTTGTGTTTCATTCGCGTTGACGGGCGAAACGTTGCCGCCCGATGGCGTGGTATGGTAATCATCTTCCTTGTCAAAATGTGTTGGATTGTCCGGGCAGGCTTGTTCGTGGTCGTGTAGGTTCCAAAGCCGGGAATGACAACCGAATTGCCGCGAACAAGTTCTTCCATAACAAGATCGGCGTACGTGTTGAGTACGATTCTAACGTCCTCCTGCCGCTTGAATGCCGCACGTTTTGCAATTTCGTGTATTAACTGCGTTTTGTTCATGTTGTTCCTCCTTCAAAATGTGTGTTCATCGATAGCACGTTGCACGGCACAGGCGGGCTTTTCGCGTGAAGAAAGAAATCAGAACGAAGTAATTTTGCACACAAAAAAAAAACAATACAAACGATCCATAAATGGCGTTGTATCGGCAGAAAAAAGCACATTTTTGGTGTGCCAAAAGTGTGCCAACTGTTTAAAATCAATACAATCTGAACGCAACTCAGCCCAACTCAAAACAACTCACAAACCGCGCCGTTATGCGGTTTTTGCTTATGTATCAAATAAAAAAAGACGGCTGAAAAACCAGCCGTCGTATTGTACCACATTACATATTACGACGATATTGTCCTCCCACTTCATAAAGCGCAGCAGATATCTGCCCCAGACTAGCTACTTTCACCGTTTCCATCAACTCCGCAAAAACATTACCACCGTTTTCGGCTACTTGCTTTAAGTTTGCCAATGCCATATCTGCTTCATCTTGGTGCAAAGTCTGAAATTTGCGAAGTGAATGGATCTGCAATTCTTTCTCGTCTGATGTCGCTCGTGCTAACTCAATCTCACGCGGCTTGTAATCAGCTTGCAACGTGAGTGGATTGATAAATGTATTCACCCCGATAATTGGCAATTCTCCGGAATGTTTGAGCGTTTCATAGTAAAGTGACTCTTCTTGAATTTTCCCACGTTGATATTGCAATTCCATCGCGCCTAACACCCCACCGCGCTCGTGAAGACGTAGAAATTCTTCTAATACTGATTGCTCTACTAGATCTGTTAATTCATCTACAATGTAGGCTCCTTGAATAGGATTCTCGTTTTTAGTCAAGCCAAACTCACGATTAATGATCATTTGAATGGCCATCGCTCTGCGCACTGAACCTTCAGTTGGTGTGGTAATTGCTTCATCATACGCATTCGTGTGCAGAGAATTTGTATTGTCATAAATTGCAAGCAACGCCTGCAACGTCGTACGAATATCGTTAAAATCCACTTCTTGTGCATGCAAAGAACGGCCAGATGTCTGAATGTGGTATTTCAATTTTTGACTTCGTTCATTCCCACCGTACAAATTTTTAATTACCACAGACCAAATCCTGCGTGCGACCCGTCCCATCACTGTATACTCAGGATCCATCCCATTACTAAAAAAGAAGGACAGATTTGCTGCAAAATCGTCAATATGCATGCCGCGGCTCAGATAATACTCCACGTACGTAAACGCATTGGCTAACGTGAATGCCAATTGCGTAATCGGATTGGCTCCTGCCTCCGCAATGTGATAGCCACTGATCGACACAGAATAGTAATTGCGCACCTTGTTTTGGATAAAATAGTCTTGGATATCCCCCATCAGTCGAAGGGCAAATTCAGTGGAGAAAATACATGTATTTTGTCCCTGATCCTCCTTGAGAATGTCCGCTTGCACGGTACCGCGGACAACTTGCAACGTGTCAGTTTTCACTGCGTACGCTTCCTCCGCAGTCAAAGCACGCCCAAGTTGTGCTTCTCGCTTGCGCGTTTGCTGATTGATAGCTGTATTTAAGAACATTGCCAGAATCATCGGCGCAGGACCATTGATGGTCATCGAAACGGACGTATTGGCATCCACTAGATCAAAACCTGAGTAAAGTATTTCCATGTCCTCAAGCGTACAAATGGAGACGCCACTCTCCCCGATTTTCCCATAAATATCTAAGCGTTCCGTAGGATCTTCTCCATATAACGTGACACTATCAAACGCAGTAGACAATCGTTTGGCGTGATCTTCTTTTGACAAAAAATGAAATCTGCGATTCGTGCGCTCCGGTGTGCCTTCTCCTGCAAACTGACGTCGCGGATCTTCTTCCGTGCGTTTAAGCGCAAATACCCCTGCGGTGTATGGAAATGCACCTGGAACATTTTCCAGTCCCATATACCTGACAACATTCCCGTAATCATCAATTTTAGGAACTGCAACTTTTGCTATATCGAGTCCGGACAGTGAACGGGTAAACAGCGGTTGCCGCAATTCTTTGCCACGCGTGACAGTCACCAATTCCTTTTCCTGATAACGAGTGACAAGTTCTGCATACAATGCAATATCAGCCAATGTTTGGGGATTTAAGCTGGCCGTAGTCTCCGTGATTTTCTGATCAATTACACGCAGAACAGATTCAGATTCATCAGCCAATGCCTGTCTCGCACCTTCTAGTTGATACCATATGCGCGCCCGCTTCGCCTGATCTTCGATCTCTGCGCGATAATTTCGCACCTTTTGTACAATGTCTAATAAATAATGAGCGCGTTCACCGGGGATCAGTGAGGTGCGGCTAGGAATACCTGTCTGCAATGACAGCGTACTATCCCACGCACAGCCCTTTTTTTCATTGATGATACGCAACATGGCCTGATATAGTGTATTGGTCCCTATATCATTAAATTGGCTCGCAATCGTGCCATAGACCGGCATATCATCAAGCGATTCATGAAATCGATTGAAATTGCGTTGAATTTGCTTTTGCACATGGCGAAGCGCATCATGTGAACCTTTGCGATCAAACTTATTGATCGCGACAAGATCGGCATAATCGAGCATGTCGATTTTCTCCAGTTGGGAAGGAGCGCCGAATTCAGAGGTCATGACATACATGCTTACATCCGCAATCTCCGAAATCGCCGCGTCACCCTGCCCGATTCCACTTGTTTCTATTAAAATTAAATCAAAGCCAGCAGCCTTTACCACCTGGATTGCATCGACGATCGCGACTGATAGTTCAGTGTGGGATTTGCGCGTGGCAAGGGATCGCATATAGACCCGTTGATCATGAATCGCATTCATGCGTATACGATCACCAAGCAAGGCTCCCCCACTTTTTTGCCGTGAAGGGTCTACAGATAATATCGCGACAGTCTTATCGCGGAAATCCCGCAAAAAACGCCTGACAAGTTCATCTGTCAGTGAACTTTTACCTGCTCCTCCCGTACCCGTGATGCCCACAATCACACTATCTTTCGTTTGACTATGTTGAACGCTTTCCAAAACACTCGTGTTAGCCACCTGTTGGCCAACATTCTCTTCCACCATACTAATCAGTTCGGCAATGGCCAATGTGGAGTCTATGGTCAGTCTTTCCTTGCCCTCTATAAACTTGCTCGCATGCGTTTTGGGTGTAGGCCAGTCGGATTTTCTCAGCATGTCATTAATCATGCCCTGCAACCCCAAGTCACGTCCGTCATCTGGCGAATAAATATGCGCCACCCCGTAAGCGTGTAATTCCTCGATTTCGCGTGGAACAATGACGCCACCACCACCACCAAATACGCGAATATGATCGGCACCACGAGCTTTTAACATATCGATCATGTATTTAAAAAATTCTATATGTCCACCTTGATACGAACTGATGGCAATAGCCTGTGCATCTTCCATAATCGCGGCATCAACAATTTCTTGTACCGACCGATTATGTCCAAGATGAATCACCTCAGTACCACTGGATTGCAAC
>JAJZCJ010000238.1 GCA_021846145.1 Bacillota bacterium | reverse complement strand
AATGGCACCATCCTGCCAAGAAGTAAATCGGACGATGCACACGGGCGAGCGTCACCACCTTACCTTGTGCGTTTTCCAACTTCGAGTGAAGCAACGTTTGCAAAGAACGTCCGCTGATCTGCGGCAATCCATGCCATGTAGCCCGTTTCGCCACTACGTGCGTCTTCGCATGAGTAGGCATGGCGTTCCAGATCGTGTTGCCAAGTATGGTGCCAGCTGCTATGCCGATGATTGCAGCGGTGATACCAACAAATCGTTTGCGTTGCACCGATTTAGCCCCCTATCTTAATTTTGATGATCCTCCAGCGTTTTCCCAGCACTCTCCAAGTCTGTAACCAGCACCCGAATAACGCCCCATCTATCACCTGCACCTGATCCTCTCCCAATTGCCGCCTCGCAAACTCACCAAGATCATAAAAAGTGTTGCCGATGTACACGGCAGGCTCCTTTGCCCCCAGCTCAATATCCGCCTTCAACTCGCGAATAAACTCTCGCTCACTTTTCGGCTTACCGTGGGTGTGGACGGTATAACAGTGGATGCCACGAGGAATTACCATTCGTCGCCATAAGATCAAGCGAAGGAGCCACGGCATCACTGGCATTCTGACCATCCGTTTGAATCCGATTTTCCGGCTCTCATTTACCGCGATCCGATAGCGAATCTCCGTCAATACGATGTACAGTGCCATCATGAGAATAGGCCAATGCCAAAATCCTTGATCCCCTGTGATTAATGTGAGCAGGAACCACCAAGGGATCAAGACGGCTTCGAGTTCTTTAAGAAACATCGTTAACGTCGCACTTCGTAAAAATATTGCTCTGGCAACCATTTTTCATGGCATTTTTCACACCGATCTACGCCGTTTTCATCTGTATAATGATCGTCGTGCCCACAATAATCACAAGCATCGTGGGATTGATTGGCGTAGTACAAATGCGGATCCGTTTGATCTTGGATAAACTCATCCACTTTCCAAATATAATTGCAGGTGATACACCGTTCTGTACCGGTTTTCGTTGTGTAGTGATCTTGCCCGCCGCAATGGTGGCAGCCAGCAAAGCGAGCTGGTGATGTGTTTTCCACTACTTCAACTGATGTTTCTTTGACCGCTGCTACATAACTTCCATTCGATGATTTTGCGCATTTTGGACCCACACCAGCGGCTATGGAAGCCGGTGATTTTAGCGGGCGATGGCATACCGCACACGTTGACATAAGAAAACCCCCTCTCGAAAGAGGAGGCGCTGGTGGGAAAAATCTAAGACAATGGATCAATTTCCATAGACGGTGCCTGTGACGTTTTGCTCTAGTCCTGATGGAGGGGTTACTTTATGTACTTTATACGTGTATTTGTCTGTAAAACTAAAGTTCACGACAATATTTTCCAATAATTCGGTATATTGTTTTGCCACTAGATTTGTCCCAAATGAATTGTTTCGCATATTCCAATGCACCTTCATGGTCTCGCTCAATGGCCAATACAGATCCTTTTGGTGTTTAATCACTAAACCCGTCGATGAATATAAGGCATAAACATTTGGTTTAACCGATGCAGGTTCTAAGGAAGTAATATTACTGATCTCATTTAATGCAATATTTACTGGCAAACTGCCTATATAAATCAAATTTGTCCCGAATGACTTTTCTGTATTAAAAAAAGTATATTGTCGACTGTGTTGTAACCTTAACATATCTGCAAAATCAAAGAATGGATAAATCCCACTTTTAAAAGCCGAATAATAACCCTTATTCACCCATTTCCCAGGGGACGCCGATTCATAGTCTGTATTGTTGGCAAAAAACGCTTCTCCATATTTCTTCCCGTTCAGTGTATTTGAAATTAAAACCGTTTGCTCAGGTTTATCAATGGACATCAGACTTTTAAACGTACGATTGAATTCCAACGAATTTGAATGGTAGTTATACTTTCCCTCTGTATATTGCGTTTCTGTGTTTTTGGATATTTCCAACATTATTGCAGATGATACAAGGCTTACGTATTCTATCTGTTTAGTCGTTAGATGCCTTTTGAATGTGAAAGTAATTTGAGATTGTGAATTAAATGTATCCTGTACATATGGCGGCTGTAAAAACACTGAGGAATTAAGGATCTTTAATTCGGAATTAGACAAATGAGATTTTTCTTTTGAACTTGCAAAGGAATTTGTGCTTACTAAAGAAAGTGCAGTCAATGCTCCTATCGTACTTAATGCAATTTTTTTATTCACCAGTTATAACCCTCCAATATGATATAAACCAGAACAATATCGTTTGAGGGTAAAGGTACAAGACGAACGATCTGATACCATTTACGGCAGCCCAGCCGTCATAGCGAATCGCTTTAGACCTGTGGCTTTGTGCCCTTGCCTTTCGGCAAGTTTACCCTTTGCGCATGATAAGTTTAGGTTCCATACTTTGTATTTCCACCATCGTAATCGATCCAAATTCATTATTCAATAATTTTCTCAAAACGTATAATATTCATGATTTTTGTTTCAATTCCCCATTTTTGGCTAGTTTTCAGCATTTTTCGCCTCAATATGCAATGCCAAACTTTCGAGACCACGATAATCGTAACAATTAGGACACAATTCGGTCAGCAGATATTGTATTTTTATGTAATATTGATACATGTACGTTATGACATTATGAAACGATAAAGATAAACCTGTCGAAAGACAGGGACACAAAGCCACAGGTCTAATGCATTATGCTATGACGGCTGGGCTGCCGTAATGATTTTTATGTTGGAACGCATATTGCGGCACCTTTCTTCGTTGATAAGAAAGGAAATGAACGCACTTCTATGGAATAAAGTAGCACCGACCTATACAAAATGATTTCCAGTCTAGTCATACAGAAATCATACTTCGCATTAGAGCAACTTATCATAGAGAATAAACACAATATCACGATCACCATGCTGAATGAGCTTTTTGAATTGCCTCATGAATCGAATGTTCAAGATCACCCGCGCTCTACCAAGCCATTGTAGAGATTGGAGAGATCAATAAGGCCAATCTCACGTTAAGACATACCATTCAATTAGCGTCCATCAAAATGGGGATTGATAAGTTGAATGACATAGGTAATTGAACAAAGATATGACCATTTAGGCCGTATTTTGTATAAAGGAGAATTGATCATGTTGCTAAAGATTATAGAACTCATTTTCTTGGTGGTTGTTTATATTTTAGGTGCGATGGCTTTTTCTAGACTAGGAAAGAAAATGTCGATCAAATGGTCTTGGGTATCATGGATCCCTGGAGGGGCGTTATACGTCAATGCAAAAGCAGTGAACTGGAGATTATGGGCTTTGTGGCCAACCATCACCATCGTTGTTCGCTTCATCAATACGCCAATTACTCATATATACATTTTTTTCTTTTGTAGTTTAGTTCTACTCATACAACTCGCCCAATTATTAAAGATTTTCAACAGATCTACTTGGTTGTTGCTGTGGGCATTTTTTCCAGTTGTAGGCCAGATCATTTTTCCTTTAATCATATTAAAGATCGCGAATTCCGAGAAATATGTGTATTCAGTGCCGCCAAAACGGTCGTGGTATGGATTTTAGTAGAAAGTAGAATCGCATACCAATCTAGTTGCTGCATGGTGATGATAAGGTGGCCAACCTCAGTAGTGAATTGGCCACCGTTCCCCCTCACACATAGTCTGCGATGTTGAACCGCTCGACGAAGTCCATCGCATCCTCGAAATCCTTGCGCGGAATCTCGATGTACTTCGAGACGCTATAACGCTTTTTGAGTTCGCTCCAAATCTTGCGACGAATCCGGCCAACCAGCACTGGATACCCCTCTTCCGTATCCATCTTGTGGAGCTTCGCCTCGCTGTTCGATTTCCTCACCACCGCCTGAAACAATTCGCCCACCTCGGAAGGAAACAATCGAACCTCACGGTCAATCTTGTCTGCAATCGACTGGATGCGGCTTTCACTAATGCTTATCCTTGATTCCGCTTCCTGAACCGTCTGGACTGTTTGCTTAATCGCCTCAAACATTAAAGCGATGGTACCCGCTTGTTCCTGCTGATTTTTCACCGACAATTCCAAAACAGAAAATACATTTTGATGAGTTGGCATCGGCATACCCATGAAAAAACCTCTCCTCTCGTAATCCTTACATTTGTAGAACCATTTCCGATTCGAGCGCTTCTTTGATGTCCTTCGTAAACTCTTCCAACATGTTCACCGCTTCGGCGATCCTTCTTTTCTCGTTAGGTGAAAGCGAAGCAATTGAGCCTCGCGCCAAGGATGTCATTGCGTTGCGTTGCAAGAACGATTTGACTTCCACAGCCAGCGATAATGAGTTGATTTCCGCTTCAAGTTGCAATCGTCTTCGCTTTGATTCCGCCTCCTTCTCGTTAAACCCTTCGGTGTTTTGCAGTTCAAACGCTTGCACTTTTTCCTTTTCGGCTTGGAGTGCGCGCCGGAGAATGTTGATCTTCTCCTGGTCCTCTTGAATTTGTCGCTTGATCTTCTCGGGCACGACTTCAATCGTTTCCGGCGGACGCTGTTGCAAGCCTTTTATGTCAGCCTCTAATCGCTGAATCCGCTGTTGATCCTCCGCGCGGCCCGCTTGTTTTAATGCGGCAAGTTCTTGTTTCAACTTAGACGCTTGCATATCCAGTTCTTGTGCCTTTTGCTTGGCCATCTCATAATCTTCAGGTACCACTTCAACGGTCTTTGTTTCTATCCCGAAAATAAAGTACTGAACTATCGTAAAAGACCAGACTCAAATAGAGCCGTTGTCGGCACGTAATAGATCAATGAATACCGGTAGTGAATTTATGAGGCAGCAGACTCCTCTACTGTCACCGTCAGTCCCAGTGCTTCAAGTTTCCGAATGGATTGTTTGATCACGGCATATTTCCGACGTTCGTCATAATGGT
>JAJZCJ010000237.1 GCA_021846145.1 Bacillota bacterium | reverse complement strand
GATTGCACATCCAGCATTTCATCTTATGTGCATTGGCCTATAGAGGTGCTGTTCAAGTGAAATTGTCACAGGTAGTTAGCTTTTGGTGTAGCGATCCGCCACTTTAGATGCACCAAAGGAATCAGGTTTAATGTGCGCCGTATAACCACTTTGGGTGATCCAGCCGACCACATCCTTGATAAGCATCCTGGTATCTCCACCTTCCCCAATATCAAGATGGATCTCAATTGGTAATTGATTACCCAATTTACCCATTTCCGCTTCGAGTGCTTGCACAATTTCTAGTGCGTAAGAGGCCTCCATAAAAATCCTTTGCTTAAATCCGAGTGGTTTTTTGTAGGGACGTTTAAGAAAATAAAAACGCGCACCCTTCCCCACCCTGTGAATGACAATAGCTGTCACAAACAAGGTGACGTGGCGCGCGGTTCTAGGCTGAGAATCGGACCCTACAATCAAGCGATACTGTTGAGCCGGCATTTCTTCACAATACCGAATAATATCTAACGCCACTTCTTCCAGTGACATGCTACCTTTTGTGGGACTGACAAACTGCATCTGGCTTCACCGCCTTCTTGATTGTCAGACACCGAGCTGAAAGTGTACTTGATACATGTGTGCCAGCTCGGCAAATTCGCGAATTGACAAAGTCTCGCCTCTGCGATTACTATCAATACTTGCTAATTTTATCCACTTTGATACAGTACTTTTCGACAAATTTTGAAATTCACCTGCTAACGCATTCAGCAACGTTTTACGTCGTTGTGAAAACGAACCTCTGACTACCTTAAAAAAGAGTATACGATCCACGCCAACAGCATCTGGATGGGGTCTCATGCGCAAGGATACGATGGCGGAATGAACGCCTGGATTGGGCAGAAATGAGGCCGCAGATACAGTCTGCAGGTACAAGGGTTCCCCGTAATATTGAATAGCTACACTAAGTGCCCCATACGCCTTCGTACCCGGTTTGGCAACCATGCGTTCTGCTACTTCCTTTTGCACCATCACTACCATTTTCACAAATGGCAACTGGGATTCCAACATTTTCATGACAATGGGCGTAGTAATATAATAAGGCAAATTGGCTACCAATCGAAATGAAAATTCATGCCCATAGGAGTCTAGCAACGTGGAAAAGTCAAATTTCAATGCGTCAGCTAAAATCACTTCTACCTGAGGATAATGGCGCATCGTTTCGTTTAATAAAGGAATTAATTGACGATCTTTTTCTATTGCCAGCACTTTTTCAAACCCGGCTTCTGCAAGTGCCTGTGTAAGCGTACCAATGCCTGGACCAATCTCTAGTGCCGCTACTTTCAACGAGTCATCAGCATCTGCCATCGCTTCTTCTACAATAGCATTTAGCACATGTCCGTCAATTAAAAAATTTTGACCATAGTGCTTTTTAAGCGTAAAACCGTGCTCACGCAACAATTCTTTGGCGACAGATGGCTGATACAGGCGAGCGATCATTGCACACCCTCACTCTCTATTGTGGCCAAAGCCTGCAGAAATTCTTCCCGACTGATACGAAGTGTGTTCAATCGTTTCAAAAACGATTTACCATTAGCATACCCGATTTGCAATTTTTTACCTAGTTGTTCTCTTCGCACTGCAGACTTCGGTGTCCCGATAAGCCCATGCTCGATCAGATCATCCATCGAAAATTCCAACTCAGCATCTTCTACCAAACTCCGAACCTGAGAAAGCGCCATTACAATATCCTCCAATGGCGCATTTTCGACTCCTATATCCCCATTTTTGAGCGCTTGTTGTTGTGCGAGATAGGCATGCTTGCTAGTGGGGAAACGCTTCGCTAATTTTCGTCTAATTTGCTCACCAGCATAATCAGGGTCTGTCAGAATGATCAGTCCTCGCAACTTGACTGCCCGCTCCAGTTGCAAGTAGACTTCTTGACGAATTCTTGAGCCCCCAGTGACAATCACATCGGCTCGTACCGCTTTTTGCACACGATCCCGATCATGCTCTCCTTCAACGACAATCACTTCTTCAATATGCAAAAAAATATCACTCCTGTATTTGAAAAACGCGAAGCGCATTTTGATACACTGAATTCGCGATGACGTCAGCCGCTTCCTCACGTATTTCGAAAAGTTTCTCCAACACCAACCGCACGTTTGCGGGTTCATTTTGTTTGCCACGATAAGGTTCTGGTGTTAGATATGGAGCATCCGTCTCCACCAACAAACGATCTAGCGGAAGACTCGCCGCCACTTCACGCGGACGTTTCGCGTTCTTAAATGTAAGTGGCCCCGAAAAGGAAAGATAAAACCCTAGTTTCATGCACTCCTCGGCCATTTCCAGACTACCAGAAAAGCTATGCAAGATACCCCCTGCATGAAGAGGTGCTGCCTCTTTGATCAGTGCCAACACATCACCGTGAGCGTCTCGATCATGGATAATGATCGGCAGCTTTTTCTGATTGGCAATGGTCATTTGTGTGCGAAACACTTCCGCCTGCACATCACGAGGCGAGTTGTCGTAGTAATAATCTAGCCCAATTTCCCCGATTGCAACAACTTTCGGATCGTTTGCCCACGATTCTAGATCAGCATAATCTTGATCAGTCACCGTTTTGGCGTCGTGCGGATGGATACCCACCGCGGCGTAGACCTGCGTAAAACGTGCAGCAAGTTCCATCGCTCGCTGTGATGATTCCTGATCATAACCAGGCACCACCATGCGGTTAACCCCGGCATCGACGGCTCGCTGCACCAATTCTATCGCTTGGTTAAAAAGTGTAGAATCATTAAGGTGCGTATGCGTATCAAAAATGGCCACCGCCACGTCGCTTCACCCACTCAGTTATTTTACTTTTGCTCCAACAGGAATATCACCCGACACAGTGGCAAGTACCAATTGATCATCTGTCGATGCTGCGAGAATCATACCGTGGGACTCTACCCCACGTAACTTGACTGGCTTCAAATTGGCGACCAGAATCACCTTTTGTCCCACCAGTTGCTCAGGCGTATAGTGTTTGGCAATCCCACTCACCACTTGCCTGACTTCGAAGCCCAAGTCCAATTGCAATTTTAATAATTTATCCGCTTTTTCAATTTTTTCTGCGCCGACTACTTGCGCCACACGCAACTCAACTTTTGAAAAATCTTCAATGTCAATCAATGAAATCACACCTATGCTCTCCTTATGTGGCTGATCAACGGGCTTTTGGACAGACTGATCAGGTGCCAGCACGCCTAATTCAGCCAACTCTTTTTCAATATCAAGCCGCGGAAACAGCGGTTCCCCAGGCACTGTCACCAATCCCCCCGGAAGTGATCCGAATTGACGCGCTGACTCCCACAAGGTCAATTCACCTTCCGTGATGCCCATCTGTTTCCACATCTCAGGTGCCGTTTTTGGCATAAACGGCTGGATCAACACGCTGACAATTCGCAATAATTCAAACATCGTGTATAGCACCGTATGCAGACGTTCCTCATCGCCCGCCTTATTCAACGCCCATGGGGCCGTTTCGTCAATATAACGATTGCCGCGTCGAACAAGTTGCCAAATACTTTCAAGCGCCTTTGAAAACTCTTTGCGATCAAGCGCTTCCTCTGTTTGACTAACCACATTTTGCACCAGTTCCTTTAATTCACCCTCTAACTCACTCAACCGCACAGGGGCAGGGATGACACCACCTGCAAACTTTTTGAGCATCGCTAATGATCGATGCAACAGATTGCCAAGATCATTAGCAAGATCAAAATTCAAACGATCCATAAAGGCTTCAAAAGTGAATACTCCATCTTGTCCAAAGGAGATTTCTCGCAGCAAAAAATACCGCAAGGCATCCGCCCCATACTTGTCAATCAGCAGGTTAGGATCGACCACGTTGCCTTTGGACTTCGACATTTTGCCATCTTTCATCAATAACCAGCCGTGACCGACTACCTGTTTTGGTAGTGGAAGATCTAACGCCATCAAAATAATCGGCCAATAAATGGAGTGAAACCTAACGATTTCTTTAGACATCAAATGGACATCTGCCGGCCAGAAATGAGCAAAACGCGCCTCAAGCTCCGGATCACCCGAAAGATAGCCAAGTGCAGTGATGTAATTAGTCAACGCATCGAGCCACACGTAAATCACATGTTTAGGGTTTTCCCGAACCGGAATGCCCCAGTCAAATGTCGTTCGGGACACACACAGATTTTCCAAGCCTGGCAATAGAAAATTATTGAGCATTTCATGCTTTCTGGACTCCGGCACCAAAAAATCAGGGTGATCTTCGAAGTATTGAATTAAGCGATCGGCATATTTCCCCATTCGGAAAAAATAACCCTGCTCTGTCACCCACTCTACTTCACCGCCGCACTCTGGACATTTGCCCGCTTGCAATTGTCGTTCCGTCCAGTATGATTCATCAGGTGTGCAATACCAGCCCTCGTAGTTATCAAGGTAAATGTCACCTTGTTCCAACAGGCGACTAAAAATTTTTTGCACGACTTGCGTATGACGCGCCTCTGTGGTGCGAATAAAATCATCGTAAGAAATATCTAGCCGACTCCACAACCGCTTAATTCCATCCACAATTTCGTCAATGTATAGCTGCGGCGTCTTCCCCACCGTTTCCGCTTTGCGTTGTAGTTTTTGGCCGTGCTCATCAGTTCCCGTTAAAAAACGCACATCATATCCTTTTAGCCGTTTGTAGCGGGCAAGCGTATCTGCTATCGTCGTCGAATAGGCGTGCCCAATATGTAACTTGTCATTGGGATAATAAATAGGCGTCGTAATGTAATAAGTGGGTTTTGTCACCATCAAACCTCCACACGGCATAAGAAAAAGTCTCGCCAAACTGCCCAGACGAGATCTTTTCCCCGCTTTTTCCTTTATCGGTCATCGTATCAAAAAAGGCAAGCACTGTCAATTCACAAATCATTCATA
>JAJZCJ010000236.1 GCA_021846145.1 Bacillota bacterium | reverse complement strand
GCTGCAGGAGCCGTCCTTCGAGCAGTACTGCATGAACAAAAAATCAGGCTTAACAAACAATACTCGCATTCTGAAATTATTCATACATGGAGCCAAATTGCTAAGAAGGTAACATTGATTGATAGTTAATTTATAATATTATTAGTAATAAAAGGAGACGACTCATGCCTGATGTAGAAAAATCAGCTAAAAGGAAAGCCTATGCCATCTATGCGGTATTGCTCTTTGTGATGGTGGTCATGATCGTTGTGAGTGTCGTCAATGCCTTCCATGCGAATGTGATCAACGATGACACCGGTTGGGCGATCCGCAACGGGTGGTACCTACTGACGCAAGGGTTTCACTATCGGCTGGCCAGTTCCTGGGTAGTGAATCATCCGTATCAGTCGACAGGGCCTGAATGGCTGACAGACGGTTTATTTTATGTTCTCTATGCAAGCACAGGCTGGACGGGCTTAGTGGCACTCGTACAATTGGCCTTGTGGAGTGGCATGTTCCTGACCTATTGGCATACAAAAAAGAGTGGCTCCACGATCACGCTATTGCTCGCCTTGATCGTATTCATGGCAGGCATGTCCAACTTTTTGGTGGATCGCCCGCAGTTGTTTAGCTATCTCTTTTTTGTGTTCTACTTGTGGTGGCGTCAAACGTGGGATGATTCGACTTCGTTGACGCAAGAACATCGCGTGATCCGCGTTTTGAAAAGCCAATTGATCTGGCTGCTAGTCATGCCGTTGTGGGCGTCAATGCATGGCGGATTTGCGCTATTTTATCCCTTGTTCATCATCGATGCGATTACTCATCGCGCGTATCGATCGCTATGGATGGTACCTGTGACGATGGCGGAAATTGTGGCGGTCATGCCGAACCATTTGTACAATTTGTTGTATCCGTTCGAGTGGCAATCGGTGCCCTACGACCGTTACATCACCGAAGTAATGCCGATGGGCTTTGCCGGTTCTAGTGTCCCCCTTATGATCGTACTGGCGGGCGCGGGTGTGTTGGTGTGGCGAACGATGAAGAACGTGGATCGAGTGATACTCGTCTCCCTGGGACTATTCGCCTTGCATTCGGTTCGCAATTTGCCGTTTTACGTGTTGTGGTTACTGTGCTGTCTTCCGGCATTTCGGATGGAAGACTGGCTGCCGTCATGGGCGACAAGGTTACGGAACATCGCAGCATGGGACCGGCAATGGTTTGCGAAAACGAGTCGCCTGACTGGCTGGATGATGACAGTAGGGACAGCGGTATTGCTCATACTGTTTCCATGGATACATCCGAACGTTCATGCGTTTCAGGATTTTGCAGTGGTGGATAATACGGCTCTGCGATACCTGGTGAAACATGCGAATACATTGGACTACATTGGTTACGAGCCGATGCAATATTCGGATGAATTGACGCTATGGGGTGATCCTAATTATTTGGAGAGCCAGCAGGACGTGTGGGCAGGCATCATTTCTCCCAGAACGGAACCGAATTTGACGATGAACGTAATGAAGATAGATTCAGGGCAATTGCCACTCACCAAAGCATGGGGGTATGAGAAGATGCGGTACATTCTCGTGCGCAATGGTTCGCTTGTGGATAACGAAGTGAAACTGTTGCCGTTGGTATGGAGACTAGCATTTCACGACCAATACGCCACCGTGTATGTGCGGCGGTCGTAAAGGAGTTGTGGTGCTAGACTTAAAAGTGGACAAGGAGAACAGAGATGGCGAAAATAAAATCATTCTGAACTTTTTACTGATGATTTTTGTGCTTCCTGAAGTTTGCGCATCTTCTCTACCAACTGTTGCTTTTTATCCAGTGCGGCCTGATGTTCGGTTCCACTTGCCATATCATTGGACTTGTTGCGTTTACCACTGCTCGGCACATTTCCATGTGAGTTGGGTTGACGCTTGCGGTTTTCTGCTCTTGGCATAACAATCTCCTCCATCTTTATAGATCTCATCAATTATAACGCGTTGTCTCGAACTTTGCATGTTGCCTGATTATATGGACTGCAAGAGGAAAAAGGGCGGTTGTCAGCCGCCCGATCACATGTTTTGGATTCAATCAGCTTTTGGCGAACTGCATTTCAATGTCTAGCTTGACTGTGTCGCCAACCAGTACACCGCCAGCTTCCAGAGCTGCATTCCAAATCAAACCGAAATCCGCGCGGTTAATTTTCCCAGATGCTACGACACCAATTTTTTCGTTGCCCCAAGGATCTTTGGCCGGACCTTGAATTTCGCAATCCAACGCGACCTGCTTGGTAGTTCCGATGATGGAAATATTCCCTTCGAGAACGTACTCGTTGTCACCTTTGTGCACGAGATGGGTGCTTTCAAAGGTAATCTTCGGGTGTTCCTCCACCTTGAAAAAGTCGGCGGAGCGTAGGTGAGTGTCGCGATCCGAATTGCGAGTATCAATGCTGGTCGGGTCGATAGTTACAGAAATTTTTGCACTGGTTAGGTCGTTGCCTTGCGCGGTAACAGCCGCTTCAAATTCATTAAAATGACCACGTACGTTTGAAATCATCATGTGGCGGACACTGAATCCTATGTCACTGTGAGCCTTGTCGAGAGTCCAATTTACATTTGCCAAAAGAGTTCCTCCTCGGAATAATAGCATTGTATTTTCGTTGCCAATGCGTAGTGTTGTCCGCATTTAACTAACACAATAAAATTATATTACATTTAGTTAGTAAAGTACAATATGTAAGATAGAAGAAGAAGGAATCTTCGCGTCGAGGTCATTAATGCGACCACCGTCGATGTTTTTGTCCATCATTTGCAGACCCCCGAAGATCTCCCGCACATAGGATGACCCGTTCATGATTGCTTACGTTGCAAACGCATTCTCACTCTGCAGTATCCGTAATTCCTGCGTGGACTCACGTATCACTAGTTGAGGTTGGAATGTATACGTTGAAATAGATCGAGATGAATCGGGATCGTGAAGTAATTGAAGAATAGTTTCAGCCGCTTTAATGCCCATACTCATTTTTGGATGTTCGATTGTTGTCAGCGGTGGGCTACTGAGAGTGGCTAACTGGGAATCGTCAAAACCAATCACTGAAATATCGTTAGGTACTGAGAATCCACGTTCGCGCAATTTGACAATAAAATCACTGGCAATTGCATCGTTATAGCAAAATACAGCTGTTGGCCTTTCCGTAGGCGTCATTTTCATAAGTCGATCCACATATTGCTGGCAAACGAGCAATTGCCCCTCGGTTGTGTAAAAACTCATCAAGTCATTGGTGAATGTTCCTCCTGCATGCAGAAATCCCTCGAATCGACGCATTCCCTGTTTGTCGTCTATTTTCATGATCCCACCGATTTTAGTATGTCCTAAGCTGATTAGGTGTTCTGTGGCCAGCACGGCACCCAGATGGTCGTTTACCTCAATCTTCGGTACGTCTAACTCGTCATAAGTTGCGTGCAGCATAACAACTGGGATACCACGGGTTTGGAGCTCAGCAAATAAATCCCCGTTAGTACTGGTTACTGCGCTCTTTGTCGGTTCGACAATTACACCGTCTACCGACCTGGCCAGTATTGCTTCAAGCGCGCGGCGTTCTTTTTGCGGATCATTTTGAGTGCTAAAGAGCAACGGACTATAACCGTCGATGCTGAGTCGTTCTTCAATCCCGCGGATGATATGCGGGAAGATATAATCGGAAATATAGGTGGTTATCACTCCGATAATATATTGAGCCTCGACAGTGGGGGAGGCACTGTTGGTACGCCTGTCCCGCAAATATGTGCCGCTGCCTTGCTTTCGTTCCAATATCCCTTCCTGAACCAGTTCTCCTACCGCTTGGCGAACAGTTTGACGGCTTGCGGAAAAAATTTTAGCAAGTTCCCCTTCTATTGGAAGTTTGCTTCCTGGTGTTAATTGACCTTCTTTGCCCCAAGAGAGGAGTGTATCTTTGATCACCTGATATTTAGGAATTCTACGTTTAGTCGACATGTTCTTAGCTCCTACCTTCTTATTTTTTCATAATATCATGATAACGTCTTGCATTACTATACGCACCTTTGTTCCTAAGTCAAATGATCTTCAGAGATTTTTTAGACAATTATATTGACGATTTACAAAATCATGCGTATGATTTAATGTGTTAAAGTTGAAAACTGGGAGGTTGATAGTGAAGGATCAAAACTACCATAAGTTATAAACCCTATTGTCCATACGTCGGGAGGGAATTTTATGTTGGATAAGCGATATGTGTTTTGGTTTATTGCTGGCAGTCAGCATTTGTATGGACCAGAAATGCTTGATCAGGTGGCTGAACATGCGCGATTAATTGCCGAAGGGTTAGATCAAAGTGAAGCCACTCCTTTCCATGTCGTATATAAACCGGTTGTGACGACTTCGGAAGCCATTTCCAAGGTAATGTTGGCTGCGAATGCGGATGATTCCTGTGCAGGAATCATTACATGGATGCACACATTTTCGCCTGCAAAAATGTGGATTTCCGGTCTCTCTTCACTCCAAAAACCGTTAATACACCTGCATACTCAGTTTAACCGAGATATCCCTTGGGATACCATTGACATGGATTTTATGAACCTGAATCAGTCCGCTCATGGTGATAGAGAGTTCGGGTTTATTGGTTCCCGCATGAAAATTGCGAGAAAAGTGATTGTCGGTTACTGGGAGGATGACGAGTTGAAGGGGCGTCTCGGAAGCTGGATGCGCACGGCGGTTGCCTATGCAGAAAGCCGACATCTGAAGGTAGCTCGTTTTGGTGATAACATGCGGGACGTTGCGGTGACAGATGGGGACAAGGTGGAGGCACAAATCCGTTTTGGATGGTCGGTGAACGGGTATGGCATAGGTGATTTGGTGCAGCGTATTAATTCTGTCTTGTCAGAGGACGTGAACAGACTCCTGAATGAATACGAAGAACGCTATATCATCACAGAGGAAGTGCGAAAT
>JAJZCJ010000235.1 GCA_021846145.1 Bacillota bacterium | reverse complement strand
GTGTCAACAGGGGCGGTGATTACGGTGGCTTTTGCTGGTATTGCGTCCTTCACCATTCCTGCTTATTCACTCGGCTACACCAACCGAGTGCTGCAATTTGGGTTTATGGTGATGGCGTCACTATACGGGTTTTATGGTCTCATCCTGACTGGGTTAGCACTCGTGGCTCATCTGGTGTCACTCCAGTCATTTGGCGTCCCTTACATGTCTCCGATGGCCCCCTTTGAGAAAAGTCGGTTTCGCAATGCGTTTTATCGCCCACCTTGGGGTACAGTGAACAGTACCCGCCAATCCGTTTCTGAGCTTCCGATGCCCAAGTTAGGCGATAACCCTAATTTTGCAGGTAAAGAAAAGTGAACCGACTACAAGTGGGCGCTTTTGCAGGAATGCTCATCTCCACGTTACTGTTGGGAGGATGTGATCTCAAGGAAATTTACACCTTTAGTACCGTGCTGGCCATCGGCATTGATCAAGGTCATGATGGCAAAATTCAACTCACTATGGAAATATCCAACTTCATGAAATCAAAAAGCAATGAACAAAAAACGATGATCATTTCAGGAACGGGGTCGTCCATTGTGGACGCAGTGAAAAATATTCAATTAAAAAGTCCATTGGAACTGTATTTTGCACACACCGCGTTGATTTTGCTGGGTGCGAGTTACGCTCGCCACAACATTGATGAATTGACCGACTATTTGCAGCGCAATCTTTATTTTCGACCGACCATGGTGATTACCGTCTGTAAAGACTCGGCAAAGGAAATACTGGGTGCGAAAATTAGTACGGAAACCATCAACGCGTTTGGTATTAGGGAAATGATCGAAGAAGCGAGCCAACGCTCGTTAACCACGGAAAGTGAAATGATCCGCGGGTTAAAAGACCTACACCATTATTCCCAAACGTTTCGATTAGCAGCGCTCAAATTGGACCCCGATGCACAACCAGTAGTGGTGGGAGAAGGACTATTTCAGCGTGGACGGTTGGTGCGCTGGATTTCGGCAAATAAGGTGCCCTTTCAATTGTTACTGACGGAGCGTCATATTGGCAAACAGTCAATTTCTGTTCCCTATACTGACCATCAACAGATAGTCGTGCGCATTTTGTGGGCCACCGTCACTACGCAAGCAAGCCTTCAACACGGCAAATTGTTCGTCGTGTATAAGGTGAAGGGAGACAGTGAAATTGCTGAATCTTTTTGCCAGATGTCATTTCCCAATAAGGAATTAGTAACCATTGACAGAACATTGAACGATGCCCTGCGGATACAGACGCAGCAAATGGTTCGTTCCTTACAAGCAGCGCACATCGATGGGATCGATCTCGCGGATGTGCTGTTTAGGGAGCACCATCGCTTGTATCAAGTGCTCTCAAAACACTGGGATGATCATTTTGCGAACGCGGATATTTCTTATCAATTTGCGATTCGTTTGATCAGAACAGGTTTATTAAGTTGATCGATGAGCAAACCGTGGGGGAGATACACACATGTTATGGCTACTCACTGCGTACTTGGGCTTCAATGCCCCGATCATGTGGAAGGAAATTCAAGCGCGTCACTGGCGAGATGTCATCGTACAAAGTGTGTTGACCGTGCTCTCCGTGCTGTTGACGCTAAGCTATGAGTGGGAGATCCCGCAACTCATTCTTCCATTTTCATGGCTGAAAACGATGTTCGAGCAGTTATCCAATGTACTCTATCAACCTTTCTAAGATAGGATTATCATATGGTGCCTAAACTCACATGGTTTCAATACGTCACACTGATGGTGGTCATCAATCTTGGCACCACCACCCAGTCCGTTCCGAGCTTAGTAGTCAATTTCACCTCACGCAGCAATTGGATGGTAGCTTTTATCATGTTTGGCGGAGTGCTCCTATCAGCGGGCGTCACGCATTGGTTTGTCCGCACCTTTCCTGGAAAAACGATGAACCAAGCCTACTTGTATGCATTTGGAAACATTATGGGGCGGATCACCGGCCTCTGGGTGGTACTATGGTTTTATATCACCGACAGCATTGTATTCAAAGAAGTCAACATTTTTTTAAGCGATACGTTTTTCCCCAATACCCGCCCATTTTTAATTGGCCTCCCGTTGATGTTAGTGGTCGCGTTTGTCGTCTGGCTCGACATTGTGGTCATCACGCGGATGGCAGAATTTATCTTACCACTCGTGGTTTTGTTTTTAATTGTTTTTCCTTTGTCTCTAATGAACGCTGATTTACAGCAGTTATTACCATTATTGCCGGATTCGTGGAGTGATGTATGGAAAGCTTCCGTGAGTCCTACTTTCACGTATATGATTGAATTTATGGTTTCCTTAATGCTGATCGATGTGGTGCCAAACGCCAAACAATTGAGCCGTTATCTGATCATCGCAGGACTGATCACAGTCAGCATGCAGGCTGCGGAGGAATTTTTGGTGACCACGGTGCTAGGTGAAGCGAGCAGAGGAATCATTTATCCGATGTTGGAGGTAGTGCGCAGCATCCGCATTGGCAAGTACATTGAGCGGCTGGACATCTTGATTGTCATGGGCATCATTACGGCAGGATTTTTTAAGGCGGCACTGTTTAACTATGGCATGGTGAAATCAATACGAGAGCTGTCGTTTGTGTCATCGAACAACTCCGTGATATTTCTCTCCGCCGTCGCCATTTGGACGGGCAGTCTCGCACTGTTTCCAAGCAATGCAGACACAATGGAAGTACTATTGAAATTCACGCCTTCTTATTTTCTCACGACACTGGTTGGCCTCCCTGTGCTGGCGATCATCGTGCAACTCACTAGGCAATGGATGCAGCGCAAACGTGCGAAATCTTAATGCAGGGAGATCACGGCGCACAGTTCACTCCTGTTCACAGCTCATCTTGCGGCTCCTCTGGTGCCGCTTCCGGTTGCTTGTCTTCTGACAATGGCGGCGTATCAACAAACGCCTGCAATTTATGGATCGCCCCTTGCAACTGCGCCATCGACGCCTGCATGGCTTGTAGTGTCAGCGTATTTTTTTCATCCAATTCATGAATTTCGGCCATTACTCCAATCAATTTTGCATCTTCAGGTATGAACGGCTCTTGGTCACTCTGCACAGCGCACTCCTCCGGCACATTTTGCGCCAACGGCTCCCCCGATGCTTTCCCCCTCCACCCCAGTAGCGCCAGATCCTCGCGGCGAAATACGAATAATGAGCGGATCTTGTGTCCCGTTTGAAGCTTAAAGTAACCGAGATTCATCGCTAGGCCCACATAGTAAGCTGCACTTGAGGCAATCGCACCACCGATAATGTACACATGCGGAATCAGCACCACGCACAGTATCACGTTGGTAGCAATGCTTGCGGATTGCATGTATAAGGGGAATTTCACCTTACCCAGTTGATCGGTAAAAAATTGTGTAAACAGTGCCGTCGTTCCGTATGCCACCGCCCCGATCAGCAACACGTAGAATGCAGGAATCGCCTCGTCATAGCGTCCCCTTAGCAAAAAGTGAATGATTGGCGGAAACACAACGGCAAGTCCTAGTGCCGATACGATCAGTAAGATGAGCGTGAAGCGAAATGTCCTTGCCGTCAGCAGTGTCGAGTGTTGCCGCTCTTCTTTCGCAATCCGCGTATAGACCAAGAGCGATAAGCTCGACGAGATGTGCCACAACACTTCTGATGCTGTCACCGCCACCGCGTACAGGCCGGCTGCCCGCAAATCTTGCGCGCGCGTGCCTGCGAGCAAGCCGACGAGCATCAAATCGCCGCGCAGGTTGAACTGTGTCAACAGTTGCTGAAAGGCCACTCGCTGACCGTAGGGATACACCATTTTTGCAATCTCAGGAAAATGCTGCGGGCGCAGCGAGACACCGGCTAACTTGACCGCCGAGACGAACGCGAAACCGGCAGCCATCACCCAGGAGACGAGCCACGCCACCATCGTTAACCACAACAGGTGCAGATGCACCCATCCGTCGCTTCGTCCCGCAAAAGTCAGCACTAGCGCAAGGAGCAAAAACATCAACCCCTGCACCAAATTGAGCCGATTCAACCAGCTAATCTCGTTGAGCGCCTGAATTAATTTCGTCGCATAGGTAAAAAGCACCGCCGCCGGAATTGTCGCAAGCGCAAACGCGACGTAGATGAACACAAATTCCACACGAATCATAAACAAAGAGGCAATAAACAGCACACCAGACCCCACTGCGATCCAAAAGTAGATGCGCATGATCACCGCAACGAGTTGCCGACGATCCAGCCCTTTGCGATTGAGGCCAAAGTTAAAGAAGAACGAGTACCCGCTCAAGTAGGTATAGGCGAGCTGAAAATACAATTGGGTCAGCTTATAAATCCCATTATCTGGTACACTTAAATAGTGTGGAACCAAAAAGCCGGAAATCATCACCATTCCGGCTACTCCAAATTTATACAGCATGATACGCATGGTACTCTTTATGGTGCCCAAAAACTTTCCTGTTCCTTTCATCGGAAATGGTACTTATTCCGGTTATCCTTGGCGTCAGTATGCTTGACCGGTTTGGCTAGGGTCTGGCAAGTGCGTTGCCTGCAGACTTTGCGTATTGGTCATGAACTCGTTAGTAAGATAGTGAGCCACGCTAGCGGTGTCGTCTGTATTCCACGTCGGATCAAAGACCACCCATTGCGATCCATCCCACGCCTGGTCCCACTCGTGCGCATCGCCAGCATTATTGTCCGTCGCAGGCGGAACCGTCCAGTTGCCGTTTGCATAGCCACCTACTGTTTGCGTGGGAATCGCCACCGAATCAAGGAGCGACGCTGCCAGTGATGCGTAGTCTTCACAAATTCCCGAGCTACTTTGCCACGCTGTCCACGAATCTTGCCAGCGGTAATTCACCGTTTGCAACTCCTGTTGGTCATAAATAATGGAACCACTCGCAAAGTTGGCAATCGCCGCGATCGCCGTATCCATCGAAGGAGAA
>JAJZCJ010000234.1 GCA_021846145.1 Bacillota bacterium | reverse complement strand
TTTGATGGCTTTGCCAGAATCGCATACAAATTAAAAACGCTCCGCGAAAAGTGGATTGCAAGAGGGGAATCAGTTTTCTCTTTTGACCTCGGTGATCATGCAGATTTATCTAACCCCCTCAGTTTAGCTACAAACGGACGTATTAATGCGGATATTTTGGGTTCTCTACCGTACGATGGTTGGGTGCTTGGGAATAATGAAACGGTGACAATTGATCAGCATGTCTGGACTGATTTGACACAGCGCATTCACGCACCTTTGTATTGTTCGAACTTGCACTTTCCCGGGTCAGAGAAGAATTTGACTGGCGGATTCATCTATCAATTAGGCAAACTTAAAATTGGCGTGTTTGGCGTTACTGTACGCTATGAAAAACTGTTTGATAATTTGGGAATCGTTGCCGATGATCCTGTGTCGGTCGCATGGCAAGTGGCACAAGATATGCGCAAACAAGGTGCTCAGTTAGTGTTTTTGCTTTCCCATTTGGGGTTGCATGTGGATGAAAAATTAGCACAAGACGGATTGCCTGTGAACTTGATTGTTGGTTCGCATACGCATCAGTATCTTGAGCATGGGCTTCACGTTGGCAAGACGTTGATTGTTCAGGCGGGCAAACATGCACATGCGCTGGGTCATGTAGTGCTCGATATTGATGAAGATCAGCAATTGCAAAGCGCAGCCGCAGAATTAATTATTGTCAATGACGATGACGTGATGGATTCGGGTGTAATGGAAATTATCGAGCGCGCACAAAATCAAGTGGCTGTTTGGCTTGATGCACCCATTGCTACCGTGACTCCCCCACTTACTCACCAACAACATGGCGAATCTGAAATCGTGAATTTGCTTTGTGACCAGATGCGCTTGGAATTTCAGGCTGATGTCGCCCTTATCAATGGCGGAATGATTACTGGGGAGTTACCCACAGGCAAGATCTTGAGAAGGGACTTGCTCAGTGTTTGTGCAACACCTATGCGCGTGGTGACGATGGAAGCCAAAGGGGATCTGTTGTGGAGATTGATTAGCCAAGGCTTACGCCCGGAACTTGCTAATAAACGTGGGTATGGTTTTGGATTTCGTGGATCCACGATTGGACAGATCCATGTATCGGGTGCCACTGTGTTTGTAGAAAATGATGCGCAAAATCCGCATCTTGAACATGTAGTTGAAATTCACGTACACGGAGAGCTACTGCAATTGGATCATACCTATACGATAGCAACGGGTGAATTTATCGCACTTTCTCCTGATATTGCTGTGCCAAGAAGTACTTGTTTTCAGTATCAAGAAACGATGTTGCGCGATCTGCTCCGTCGTGGGTTGGGCAATTCGGAGCTAGTTCGGGAAGCACGAAAGCATCGATATCAAAGTCGAATGAATAAAGCCCAGAGGTGATGTCGATGGCGCTGCCAAGGATCAATGTCAAGGGAATATTACGCATACTTGAAGATTTGTATCCTGAAGCGAAGTGTGCACTTCATTATCATAATCCCTTTGAGCTTTTGGTGGCCACCATTTTGTCAGCTCAGTGTACTGATAAACGTGTCAATGCAATGACGCCCCAGTTGTTTGCTAAGTATCCCACTCCGCAAGTGCTGGCTGTGGCCGATCTATCTGAAGTAGAGAAAGATATTGAAGTGTGTGGCCTTTTTCGAATGAAAGCGAAAAATCTAATTGGAACTGCTCGATTGTTAGTAGACGAACATCAAGGAAACGTACCACAATCGCGAGAAGAATTGATGGCACTTCCCGGCGTCGGGCGGAAAACAGCTAACGTACTACTTTCTAATGCGTTTGGTGTTCCTGCAATTGCAGTAGATACGCATGTGCAACGGGTATCTAATCGCTTGGGGTTGGCGATGAGCGATAACGTACTTGAAACCGAACAGCAACTCATGCATCGGATTCCGGAAGCATTATGGAGTGCTGCGCATCACTGGCTTATTTTTCACGGCAGGCAAGTGTGTATCGCTCGTTCGCCCAAGTGTGAGATTTGTTCCTTAGCCACTTATTGCAGGTATTTCAAGGTGCAAATTAAGTCGTCGCGAAAACAAGCATGAACCAAGTAGCGCACTAAAAATCAATCTATTGCTTTCGCAAAATAATGGCCTTGATCCCCTTTGACTAGTCGAAGGGGTTTTTTGCAGTACGTGCAGTGGTCTGATTCCCCGAGCAACTTAACCGTCTTGCCACAATGTGGGCAATCGACTTTAGGTAGTCGCATGGAGATGGAACCAATTCGAAAATAAAGGAACATTGCCATTAGAGCGACTAGCACTCCGATGATTAGACCAATCGGAATTAAAATCTTCGTAGCAGGGGACAGGTTGCCTAGTGTGCTGGCGTACATAATGATGAATGCCAGAAATATCAAAAGTAGCGCAAGGTTTCGCATTCGATTTAACTTCAATTTTGTGCCCCCTTTCTTTGTACATCCTAACCTGTGAGTTGATCATCATGCAACTTTTTGGCGCATATTGATCGCCGAAAATTGGCATATTGATGATAGGTTCAAGTAACAGATGGAGGAATTGGAACGTGCGGTGGAAAAAATGGAGTAATCTCATTGATATTAGGGAAAGCACGTTAGACTTTGAGTTCAAATTAGGAGAAGAAGGGAGTACGACAGGGGGGGGGAATCAGCCTGCGGGAGGAAAAAGGGTTAAATTATCTCGCTCCTTAACACCAACACCTGGGTATACACATCATACACATCAGGTGCAACGGAAATTTACCATGCCCAAGTTTATTTCAGTAGATATGCGTAGTAATCGATATACATTAGAACAACTATTTTATTTGCCTGAAAATGCGGACATCGTGTTGCGCGAATTTCGCCTGGGCGGGCCGCATGTTGTCACGTTTTTGGCTGTTTTTGTTGATGGATTGGTGGATAAAGCCATTATTAATAATAATTTGTTGGAACCACTCATGATATTAACCAATCTAGATGCGGATCAACCAGATTTGAAGTTGGTGGACTGGGTCAAGAAAGCACTTTTACCAGGCAATCAAATCATGGAACTTGACACTTGGGATGGAGTTATGCAAAACGTGCTGGCAGGCAGCACGGTGATATTGATAGAAGGAGTAGACAAGGCGATTTCAGTGGAAACAAAGGGGTGGGAGCATCGGCAAGTGTCTGTGTCACAGACAGAGGCAGTGGTTAGGGGGCCTCATGATGCCTTTACTGAAAACTTTCGTTCCAATACTGGATTGATTCGCGCACGGTTGCGTAGTCCTAAATTAATTACGAAAATAGTTCAAGTGGGTAAGTTGGCGCGCACGGATGTGGCAGTGATGTATTTGAAAGATATTGCTAATCCTAAACTGGTGACTGAGGTGTTAAAAAGGATAGGGAATCTAGATGTGGATTACCTGCCGGATTCAGGAATGCTTGAACAACTGATTGAAGATCCGCCGCTTGGCGTTATTCCGCGCTTTCTAGCGACAGAGCGACCTGATCGCGTGACCTATGGTTTAACTGAAGGGCAAGTGGCCATTTTGGTGGGGCATTCTCCCTATGTTCTTTTAGCCCCTATTTTTCTCTGGTCGTTGATGCAGGCTCCAGAAGACGCCTATCTACGCTGGCCATTTGGTGCATTTATTCGTACCATTAGGGATTTAGCGATGGATATCGCTCTATTGCTTCCTGCATTTTACATCGCTGTTACTAATTTTCATCCAGAAATGTTACCCACTGAATTAATGCTTGCCATTGCCGCATCTCGAGAGAGAGTGCCATTTCCGGTAGTTTTTGAGGTGCTAATTATGGAGTTTTCGCTTGAACTTATTCGTGAGGCAGGCATACGAATCCCATCTATCATTGGTCCGACCATTGGCATTGTGGGCGCGCTGATACTGGGTCAAGCAGCGGTGGCAGCAGGTATTATTAGCCCGCTACTAATCATTGTGGTGTCGGTCACTGCTTTAGGATCATTTACGATTCCTGATTATAATCTAGGTTTTTCTGTCCGTGTGTTGCGTTTTTGGTATATTATCGCGGCATCATTATTTGGATTTTACGGTATTTGTCTTGGGTTAATGGTGTTGCTGACACATATTGTATCGTTAAATAGTCTGGGGGTGCCGATGCTGGCTCCACTTTCACCCAAAGGGCGGTCTTCTCCGGATATTATTTGGCGGCATCCTGCATTTGAATTGGTCAGACGGCCTGAAGCTTATGGAGCAAAAAACGTGATTCGCTTAGGATCACCGCGCAAACTTGGATTACGTAATCCTAAAGGAAAATCCTAATGACAAAAAAACGATTACCGTCATTTCGAATCGGGCGTTTGGGTGCTCCTGAATTAACGGCCTTACTGATCATTTACTCCGTATCAGATGTGTTTTTGAGCTATCCTTCTCGCATCATTACGGAAGGTGCAACCGCAGGATGGATGATCCCGCTGTTTGCGGGCATCGTTGTGTTGATGGTGTGGCTAGGGATTGATTGGATGTTAAAAAAGAGCGGTAGTCTGAATGTCGTCGATTCACTGGCTGCATTTGTACCTTTTCCGGTCATTAGCGTAGGGCTTGTGGTACTGTCTGTCTTTATACTCTTGCAGACATCTTTGATTCTGCGAGAATTTACAGAAGCGATTGTGGCCACTGTGCTTCCTAAGACGCCGCCTATTATTATCGCGCTGACATTTCTGCTTACGGTGCTGTATCTCAGTTCCAAGGGAATTGAAGCAATTTCTAGAACCGCGTTGATGTTTATGTATTTTTTTATTGCGGGTACCATTTTGCTGCTGGTGTTGCCGTTGTCATGGGTACAAGCAGTTCAGTTGCTACCTATTTGGGGCAATGGCATAAAAAACGTTGTTGAATATGGGTGGCTTAATACCAGTACCTATTTTCAAGTGTTGCTGCTTTTACTTTTGGCTCCAGCACTTCGCAAGGAATCAATGCGCACAAAAGCAGGCATATACAGTATCATTGCCAGTTCTTTGCTGGTC
>JAJZCJ010000233.1 GCA_021846145.1 Bacillota bacterium | reverse complement strand
CGCGTTTCGAGCCGGATTATTTAACATTGGCGCAGAAGGACAGTACTGGGTGGGAGCCATGGTGGGGGTGTGGATTGGCTATCACTTTAGCAGTTTACCGTGGTACCTGCATATTCCCTTTGCTCTAGTCGGTGCAATGCTTGCAGGCGGACTGTGGGGGGGTGTCATTCCTGGACTGGCCAAGGCTTATGTGGGGGCACATGAAGTGATTACTACGATGATGATGAGTTACATTGCGATTCTAATTGGTCATTTTATGCTGGAAAGAGGACCAATGATGGCTCCGGGGTTCAATCCTCAATCACTTCCGGTTACCGCCACTGCTACGCTGCCGATACTTGTGAGTAATTCTAATTTATCTACTGGACTGTATATTGCTTTGGCTGCGATTGTGATTGTTTATCTGCTTTTATTTTATACTTCTTTTGGTTATCGATTGCGCACAGTAGGTCATAATCCGATGGCAGCGCGTTATGCAGGAATGAAGGTGCCACTTTATACGATTTACTCCCTTGGCTTAAGCGGTGTACTTGCAGGTCTTGGTGGTGCAGTGCAAATGATGGGGGTAGACCATCAATTGACCGATACTTTCTCCTCGGGATATGGTTATACCGCGATTGTGGTGGCGTTGCTTGCAAGGAATAATCCGATCGGCATTTTGTTTGCATCAATCTTTTTTTCTGCGCTCTCTACGGGTAGTCAGGTGATGCAAATTAATTCTGGTGTATCACCCAATATGACCGATGTGATCACCGGAGTCATTATCTTTTTTGTGGCGACAGACAAGTTGTATAGTTATTTTCGTGGTAGGTTCCATCACATAGAAAAGTCGCCATCTGAGCAAAAAGGAGTGTCTGTGTCATGAATCTGATCGCGTTGGTTTTTGGCAATCCGGAGTTGTATGGGTCTACGCTCGCGCTTGCAACCCCGCTTGCTTTGGCGGCCCTTGGCGGCACTTTTTCCGAACGCACAGGAGTTGTCAACATTGCGATGGAAGGCATCATGTTGATTGGCGCATTTTTTGGTGTGATGGTGGCGGCATCCTCCCACTCGGCCTGGATCGGCCTATTGGCTGGTATGGTGGCGGGGGGCATGATGTCTTGGGCACTGGCATGGCCTGCTGTTCGTCTGCAATCAGATCAGGTGATCCTTGGTATGGCGATTAATTTGTTCGCTGCGGGATTAACCGCCTTTTTGTTAAATACAGTGTACGGGTTTGGCGGCACGCCAATTTCCACTCCACAATTACCGCAGCTCACGATTCCTGGCCTGTATAATATTCCGTTTATCGGTGCGATCATCGGTCAACAGAATGTCGTCGTGTATATGATGATTATACTGGTCATCATTGGCCATTTCTTTTTGTTTCACACTAATCTAGGGTTGCGCATGAGAGCGGTCGGTGAACATCCTGAAGCCGCGGATACGGTGGGAATTAACGTCGTGCGCATTCGCTATCTTGGCGTCATTATTGGTGGCATGTTGTCAGGAATGGCAGGTGTGTACTTGTCCATTGGCATGTTGAATTCTTTTGAGGTCAATATGACAGATGGGCGTGGATATATTGCCCTAGCCGCAATGATATTTGGCAAATGGACACCGTTTGGCTCACTCGGCGCAGCACTTTTGTTCGGCTTTGCCACAGCAGTTAGTTTTTCGCTACAAAATTTCGGGATATCAGCCAATCTCATTGGCATCTTACCGTATGCACTCACCATCGTGGCGCTCACTGGAGTCATTGGTCGAAGCAGGGCACCGGCCGCCGATGGTATACCTTATATATCGACAAAATAAACGCATAAAAAACCCGATCAAGATGTCTTGGTCGGGTTTTTTCAATTTATCTAACGGGGATTGGTTGTTAACTAATTGTAGGATTAGGATTGACATCCCAAGTGCTATCTGATCTTTGGAAATTCTTGCCTACATGTACATAACCATTGATCACCTGATACTCATACAAATCGAGTGGTTGCGGTGCAGGAGAGGCAGGGGAATTCACCCCGTAGTTATTGTATACGCTGTTGTGGCAAGGGCAGTGGAACCAGTACTGGCCACCGTCTTCCTTGTAAGTGGCAGGCGGAATCCAAGAAGCTGTCGCTGATTTGTTAGGAATCTGCTGCTGATTGCCATTGACAAAGGAGCCTTCCACATGGCAACCAAGGTGGGTGCATACGTGAGACATGATCATTAATTTGTTTTGATACGTTATGACGTATACATCATTTGGTACTGAGTGAGTATTCCAAGCATCATCAATGCGCTCCACAAAACTCACGTGTGTAGGGGTCTGTGCATTAAAATCTGTAGGCTTCCACGTGGTAGGTGATAAGCCACCGGCACCACCTTCACGTCGAATCGGATCGAATGCAAAGGCACCAAGCGGTGTAAGTAACGATACCGCCATAAATGCACCTGTTCCACCGAGCGCGTAGCTTAGGAATTGCCTGCGTGTCAAACCTTTAGGTTCGGATGTTGCATTCGCCTGCTTTGTGTCTTCTTGGCTCAATTTGTTCCCTCCAAGCATAAAAGTAAAAATATCTATAAATACCTGTTGACCATTTTACACCATAATTCTTGCAAAAAAAGTGACAGCTTTACGTCAGTTCAGAATATATCTTCAATGGACGTCATATGGTTGCTGGTGTTTTGCGTGCGAGCATCGTGTTGCTCGCTTGATCCACTGGTCTGACCACGATCGTTTCTAGATTGACATGGGACTTTCGAGTGACAGCAAATACAATTAAATCGGCGATGTCATCAGGGACTAAAGGTGTGACACCAGCATACACCGCATCCGCTTTTGCTTTGTCACCGTTATATCTCACCATACTAAATTGGGTTTCCACCATGCCAGGGTCAATCGAGGTGACACGAATAGGAGTGCCCAATAGTTCTTGGCGCAATGCAGTGGTAAATGCGCGTTCTCCAAATTTAGTGGCAGCGTAAATAGAACCACCTGGGTATGCTTCGTGACCCGCAGTGGAACCAATATTCACCACGTGACCAGCCTGCTGTTTGATCATGACAGGCACGACCAGACGAGTCATTCTTGCCAGTCCCATTAAATTCGTATCGATCATTTCCTGCCATTCTTCCTCGTTGTGCTGGTCTGCAATGCGAGTTACTCCGCGAGCTAGTCCCGCATTATTGACAAGCACATCAATGCGTCCGAAAGTTGCCATCGTTTGCTGAACAAAATTTTCTGCGCTGTCAAGATTGCGCACATCAAGTGGAGCAGCGAAAACAGTCACACCATGTGCTTTTGCAGTTGTTTGCACTGATTGTAATTTTTCAATATTTCTAGAACCGATCGCTAAGTGGTAGCCGATTTCCGCCAGTGCTAGGCAGGTAGATTTTCCAATGCCACTACTTGCACCTGTGATCATTGCGATTTTTTCCATGCGCATCACCCCTTGTTTATTATACAATATAATTAAGTAACAATGATTGTTGGGGTTGGTTGGCTGATGAGCTTAAAGCGTTTACAAACGTTTATTGAAGTGGTGGATCGGAAAAGTTTTTCGGAGGCAGCAATTCAACTGAACTTGACACAGTCCGCTGTCAGTAAGCAAATTAAAAATTTAGAGCAGGAGTTTGGGGTGCATTTGCTGCGACGTGATCAAGTAAGTTTAGAAGTGACAGAAGCGGGGTCACTGGCTTATTTGTCTGGTAAACGCATGATTGCGGAGTGGTCAGCGCTTTTAAAGGCGTGTGCTACTTTTGAAAATAAGTTGACAGGGGTGTTGCGAATTGGCGCTAGTACGATTCCTGGCACTTATCTATTGCCCCCTGTAATCAAAGAATTTCGTGATCGTTATCCTCATATCGATATCACGATTAATGTCGATTCGTCTGAAAATGTGGTCAAGCGACTTAGTCAGGGGTATTATGATGTGGCAGTCGTGGGATTGATCCCTACGCTTGAACACTTTCATTCGGAATTTTTGATAGAGGATCAGTTAGTGTTAATCGCCCCATTGACGGTTGATAGTACAATAGTTGACGTGGCACTATCAGAACTTTCAATGATTGGCCGTGAGTCTGGTTCAGGCACGCAAATGGCAGTGGAAGAGGCACTCTGGTCGCAATTTGGCCTACGCAGTTACGACTTACACTATGTGGCTCACGTGGTGGATACCGTGACGATGATTGCCATGGTGGAAGCGGGTGTCGGGTGGGGGTTCGTATCCTCTTATGCAGTCACGCGTGCGAATGTAAGGACCATGATGCAATTGGACAAACGACGTGGGTTTTACATGACGTATGCAGAAAAGGGCGGCAATGATCCTTTGGTGGAAGCATTTACAACACTTGTAATGGAGCGATTCACAAAGACGTAGGACGGTGTGGACATGGATAAGAACGACATACAAAGTACCATGATTGAATGGTTGGGTATTGAACTGTTAACGGCGACGCCTGACTTAGTAGAAGCAAAAATGCCAGTTGATCACCGAACACACCAACCAGCCGGATTGCTACACGGGGGCGCTTCTGTCGCCTTGGCCGAAACGGTGGCGAGTTTGGGCACGTATTTAAATATTGATCGCGACACACAAACTGCGGTGGGGCTTGAAATTAATGCAAATCATATTCGCAGTGTAAGAGACGGCTTTGTGTATGCGACAGCGACACCCATACATAGTGGAAAAAGCACGTATGTCTGGGATATTCGCATAGTAGATGAAGAGGGGCGTTTAGTTTGCATTTCTAGATGCACAGTGGCAGTGGTACCGCTGAATCCCAACAAGCATAAAATGCCGAATTCAGCAGGGAAATAGTAGACAATCCCCCTCAAATCCTTTAGTATACTAATATACTAAAGGATTTGAGGGGGATTATTGATGTCTGTGAATCGCTGGAGATGGCGAGAACTTGCGATTGAACAAAAAAATCAAATTATGACGCGGGCAAGCGCAGATATTAGCGATCAGGTGCAAACTGTGTTGCCTATCATT
>JAJZCJ010000232.1 GCA_021846145.1 Bacillota bacterium | reverse complement strand
CATACACAGACGGGCGCTATGGGTGGTGTCGTGTATCAACCAGGGATTTCTAGGGTTCGCGCGGAACATTTTATTAGTGGTGCCATTGATCAATTGAGTCATGGGGATCGCATTTTGCCTGGCGGATACCTTTATATGAGTGACCTGCTTGCAGAGCCTGCAGTGCTGCGCAAGGTAGGCGTGCTTTTTGCCCAAAGGTTTATGGCCGACGCGCCAGATGTAGTGTTGACGGTGGAAACAAAAGGAATTCCGTTGGCTGTCGTTACTGCGCAGATGCTCAACTGTCCTTTTTTAGTTGCACGGCGTGACCATCGGGTGACTGAAGGTTCTTCTGTGAGTATGAACTATGTCTCGGGATCGGATCGAAGGATTCAAACCATGTCGCTGTCTCGTCGTTCTTTGAAGGAGGGCACAAGGGTACTTATCGTTGATGATTTCATGAAGGCTGGCGGCACCGTCAAGGCCATGAAAGGCATGATGGATGAGTTTGGTGCAGTGGTAGCGGGAGTGGGTATTTTTATGGAAACCACAGAACCTGAGGGGAAGTTGGTTTCGGATTACTTGTCTTTGATGTCTTTAACAAAGGTTGATGAAGATACGCGACGTGTCGTGATCGAATCAGGCAATTATTTTTCAGGAAGCGGAGGATAATTTCATGGATGATTTACAAATTCTTCATACGGATGCGGCTCCGGCTGCTATTGGCCCATATTCTCAGGCGGTGAAGGTTGGTAATTTACTGTTTTCATCAGGGCAAATTCCACTCACACCAGAGGGGCAAATGGTGACAGGCGATGCACAAGTCCAAGCTCGACAAGTGTTTGCCAACTTGCAGGCGATTCTTGAAGCTGCAGGCACCATGTCGTCTAGGGTGGTCAAAGCGACTGTGTTTGTTGCGGATTTAGCGGATTTTGATGTGATTAATAAAGTGTATGCTGAATTTTTTGGGGATCATCGCCCTGCTCGAACTACTGTTCAGGTAGCCAAATTGCCCCGTGACGCGAAAGTGGAAATTGATGTTGTCGCATTGTTATGAATTGTGTAAGTTAAATAAAATACAAAAAAAATTAAAATAATATTGATTTTTTTGCATGCGTACAGCAGGATTTATCCACAAGTCTGTGGAATACATACCCAAAGTGACAGAATTTTGATAGCAGGACGGTGGGTTGGGGTGGAAATCACAGACGTACGCTTAAGAAAAGTCACAACAGAAGGAAGAATGAAGGCTATTGCCTCGATCACTTTTGATAATGAATTTGTTGTGCATGATATCCGTGTGATTGATGGTAACTCAGGCATGTTTGTCGCGATGCCAAGTAAAAGGACGCCAGATGGTGAATTTCGCGATATTGCCCACCCCATTACTTCCAGTACGCGGCAAAAAATTCAAGACGCCGTACTGCGGGAATACTATAAGACGGATGATTCCGATATCGTTGCGGTAGAAGAATAATTGGTCTAGAATTCAATAATAATGTACCGTCCAAGATGATGTTTGGGCGGTTATTTGTGTCTGATTGTGTCGGTCTTATGTCGAATCGTGAAAGTAGTCACGTTTTTATGTTAGAATGCTATTGATTTTTATTGTAGGGCGGAATGATTATGCCATTGCAGGGGGCAGTCAATAAATGGCGGAAAAAATAGCTGTGATCTTGGCGGCAGGACTGGGCAAACGCATGAATTCCAGCCGTCACAAGGTAGTTCATGAGGTTTGCGGAAAGCCGATGATCACTCATATTGTGGAAGAAATGCAGACGGTAGGATTTCAACGCATCGTTGTTGTGGTTGGAAAATTAGAAGAACAGGTGCGTGCCGTTTTAGGTGACTCTGTTACGTATGTTCGACAAAATGATCAACTTGGCACGGGTCATGCTGTCATGCAGGCGTTACCTTTTTTGACTGACAGTTCACTGACAGTTGTGCTTTATGGGGATAGCCCGCTGATACAGAAGCAAGATGTATTGCGGCTCATCGAGGAAGCAGAAAAAAATCATTCTACGACAGTGTTAACGGCAGAGGTAGAAGATCCATTTGCCTATGGACGCATTGTACGTGCGAGGGACGGCTCTGTGGATCGCATTGTCGAGGAAAAAGACGCAAATGATATAGTCAGGCAGATTCACGAGGTCAATAGCGGCATTTATGCCTTTCAAACGAGTGAACTACAAAAGGCGTTGCCTAAAATGACTGCGGACAATGCCCAAGGAGAATACTTGTTGACAGATTGTGTGGCACATATCCGAAGTGAAGGCGGTCGGGTAATTCCGGTTTTGATGAACGACCCGAGGGATATTGCCAATGTTAATGATCGTGTGCAACTAGCGCATGTGGAAAAGCATATGCAGTCGCGCATATTGACAAGGCATATGCAAAATGGTGTAACCATCATCGATTCTACCAACACGTACGTACATGCTGATGTAAAAATTGGCCGCGATACCGTGCTCTATCCCGGGACCATTCTAGAAGGACGAACGATAATTGGCACTGATTGCGTGATTGGTCCTAATTCTCACGTGGTGGACACCACCATTAGCGATCAAGTGACCGTGCAATCGTCAGTGGTGCTTGATAGCCGTATTGACCAAGCAGCAGTAGTGGGTCCGTTTGCTTATATTCGGCCACATAGCGCCATTGGTGCGAGGGCGAAGATTGGTGATTTCGTTGAAATCAAGAAATCAGTGATAGGGGCAGATACGAAAATTAGTCATCTCAGCTATGTGGGTGATAGTGAAATTGGCGCTCGTGTGAATATTGGCTGTGGGGTGGTTACCGTCAACTACGATGGCTTCGTGAAGCATCAGACTACCATTGGCGATGATAGCTTTATCGGTTCAAATGTGAACTTAGTGGCCCCCATTCGAATTGGTACAGGGGGATACGTGGCCACGGGCTCAACGGTGACAGATGAAGTTCCAGAAGACGCTTTCGCTATTGCTAGGGCACGACAAACGACAAAGTTAGGTTACGTAAAGGGTTTGAAAGAACGATTGCGCAAAAAGTCGGAAAATGGTCAACAATAGAAATGGAGCGTGACAATCATTGGGATACCGTGACCCGAAGCTGAAAATATTTACGGGAAACGCCAACATCGAGTTATCGAAGGAAATCGCCAATGAAATCGGCGTAGATTTGGGTCGTTTGCAATCGACACGGTTTAGAGATGGCGAGATACAGATTAAATTAGGCGAAAGCGTGCGCGGTTCCAATGTGTTTATGATTCAACCAACATCAGCTCCTGTGAATGAGAACTTGATGGAGCTGTTGGTGACGATCGATGCGCTGAAACGAGCGTCAGCGAAATCAATTAATGTGGTCATCCCTTATTATGGATATGCTCGCCAAGATCGTAAATCGCGCGCGCGCGATCCCATTACAGCCAAATTAGTGGCAGATCTTATTCAGACTGCTGGTGCGACAAGGGTCATCTGTATGGATCTTCATGCGGGGCAAATACAGGGATTTTTCAATATTCCACTCGATCATTTGGTGGGAATGCCTATTTTGGCAGACTATTTTTTAGCGAAGAATTTGGGCGATATGGTCGTTGTTTCTCCTGATCTTGGAGGGGTGACGAGAGCTCGCCAAATGGCCGAACGCTTAGGCTCCAATATCGCGATTATTGATAAGCGCCGACCTGAACCAAATGTGGCTGAAGTCATGAATATCATTGGCGATATTGAGGGACGCACAGCGATACTGATTGACGACATGATCGATACAGCAGGCACCATTACACTTGCCGCCAAGGCGCTATTGGACAAGGGTGTAAAAGAAGTGTACGCGTGTTGCACGCATCCTGTTCTGTCTCCTCCTGCCATTGAGCGGTTGATCGATGCTCCCATCAAAGAGGTAGTGGTGTCCAATACCATTTCACTTCGCGAGGATCAAAAAATTGACAAGATGGTGGTGCTTTCTGTTGCCCAAATTATTGCAGAGGCCATCATGAGAGTGCACGAAATGAGATCCATTAGCGAACTCTTTGATTAGATGAACAGGGATGAAAGGGGGCGTGCGATATAAAACTGATCGTAGGTCTTGGAAACCCTGGTAAAGATTACGAGAGAACGAAGCACAATGTGGGATTTTGGTGTATTGAGGCATTACAAGACAAATTGAACGCAAAACGTTCCTATAAAAAATGGCAAGCATTGGTAGCGGAAACAAAAGTGGATCAAGAATATGTCTATCTGCTTCGTCCTCAAACTTACATGAATCTAAGTGGTCAATCTGTTAAAGAAGCAATTCATACACTGGGTATTGAGCCTTCACGAGAATTGATTCTCATTTATGATGATCTAGATTTGTCGGTGGGGAGTATCAGGTTGCGGGAGCAAGGCAGTGCAGGTGGTCATAATGGAGTCAAGTCAGTGTTGCAACATGTGGGCAGCAACAATTTTCCGCGCATTCGCATCGGAATTGGTCGCCCACCTTTTGACATGACGGTCGTTGATTACGTGTTGTCTCCATTTCCCAAAAAAGACCGCGAACAAATCATGCAATCGGTGCATCATGCGGCAGAGGCTGTTCAAGCAGCATGTGATCAACCATTTCCTAATGTGATGAACAAGTTTAATTCTCGTCCTTCAACCTCATAATAGCAATAACAGAGTTGTGGGATGGGGGGCACGTTAGATGCATATTGTGTATTATTGCAAGTATTGCAAGACATACCTTGGATCGCTGAATTCGTCGCAAATTTCTTATGAGGCACTTGGATTTACGAATTTGACGGCACAGGAAATTGCTGACATGATTGAATATCATACAGAAGATCAAACCACTTATGTCAAAACTGTATGTGAATATTGTGAAACTGCTTTGCAGCAGAATCCAGCATTGTACTTGACGAACACACCTATTCAGTAATAGTTTGTTAGGATAGCATATTTTTTGAACGTCAGGAGCGACCGCTCAATGAGTTTTGCCTACACGCGGTTCGCGTCGGTTGGCGTGGACGTATAGA
>JAJZCJ010000231.1 GCA_021846145.1 Bacillota bacterium | reverse complement strand
TCCACACGCTCACCGGCGTAACGATACAAGTTCCACCAATTCGTCTTATCCGTCACAAAATACAATGTCCCATCGGGGGAAAAACTTGGCTGAAAGATCGATTCCTGATCGCTCCCAGACACCTTGCGCATCTGTTGCAAGCGACCACTCTCATCGAGATCCGCTAGCCAAAGTTCGGTACCATCCCAAGGCATCAGTGGGTGATTCCAAGACATCCATGCCAACTGACTTTTTTGCGCATTCACACACGGTGACGCATAAAAATCTGCACCCGTTACAAGCACACTAACTTGCCCCGTACGAATGTCGATGCTGACTAATTCGTTAACCGCTTCACCCTCACTAACATGCGATTCTCGTACACAGATCAGGCGCGAATTGCGATCATCCATTTGAAAATCCGCATAACGCATCCCCTCGTCATGGGTTAACTGTTCCGGTGCCTTGCCTACTTCCTGCACGTACACCTGGTGATCGTGATCATTAGAAAAATACACTACCCCGCGATCCACCGTAAATGCGCCACCGCCATATTCGTGCACGCGAGTGCGTACGTTGAATGCGGAAGGCGTGACATCCGTTCGCTCCCGATCCGGGGTGATGCGAACCACCACGCCTCGTCCGCCCTCTTGCGGGCGCCCTTCCAGCAAATACACATCTTCTCCATCTGTGACATGTTCCATCAGCGAGAGCGTGCCTTTGACAATTTCATCCGTCGTGATCGGAGAACGCCAAGACCCGTATGGTGCTAAAGTTTCCTTTGCCATGTATATCGACCTCCATGTACCCGTTGTCTCCCGTAAGTATACGTTAATTACGAGGATAACAATGCATAGGTGACGGAGATCTGCGAATTCATGTCTAACATTTCACTATTCCCGCTATAATTCTCTGCGAGACCTCCAATGTATGACTGATTGGGTTGATTGTAATTCGGAATTTGATAGTTTTGTGGATTCGCGTTCATACTGATCACAGACCCCAGCTGCTCACCCACCGCCTGCGCGAGCATAGTCGCTTGCGTCTTTGCATCTGCCAGTGCCGCTGTAAAGAGCTTCGCACGAACCACAGAAGGGTCTGCTGGAGCCGTTTGCGTATTGGAAAATACACCACTCACATAAGTGGGCATCACCATACTATTAATTGCGCTAAAATAATGGTACTCAGCATTAGGTGTCGCAGCATTAAAATTAAGCATCACACTGGCATTAGGCATCTGATTACCGATATTGACGGAATTCAAATTAAGCTGATACGCAGTCGGCTTCATACCCAAAAGATGCATTTCCTGCTTTAATCGGCTGATCAAATTGCTACCATCTTTCATCACAGCACCCGCTGTGCTATCTGTGATGGTGTAATTAAATTGTAAACTAGTAATGACATTGCTCACTTCCATGCCGGATACACCGGTTACAGTAATGGTATTTGGCGCAGTGGTGGCAGTGGTATTGGTTGCAGATTGCTGCGACCCCATACCAGCGTTGCCCTGCGCGTGTGCCAATGATGGCAGATTGATGCCAAACAGGCCGCCCATTAAGACAGATAGGCCGACAGCAGTAGACGTCATCACGATTGCCTTGCGATTCATAAAATTACCCCCTTTGCATCTTTCTACATAATAGACGAATACAAGAAACAAAGGTTACAGATAAAGCAAAAAAAAACAAAAAAACCCCCTAAGGAGTTTCGCAACCAAAAAATTATATCAACAACTAATCATGCGTACACATCTACACCAGATTGCTTAGTGGAGGTGCTAGTAGGTGCACCTGCGACCGTACCAGCAGAAGCACTAACCGACGCATTACCACTAGGGCTCGCGCCTGAGGTTGCTGACTGATCGCTACTCACACTTTGCGAGTTAGATGACTTCGAGTCATTGGGCACTGAATTTTTATATTGCGTTACCAAATCTGCATTTGATGATTTCTTAGATTGCTGAAACTGATTAGACTGATTTGAAGTTTGTTGAGAATTAGGTTGACTGCTACTTTGAATTGGATTAAACTGTACCGACGGAGTTCCCTCTGATTGCGCATTGGACTGTTGTACTTGTTGATTAGTTTGAGCCACTCTCTGAGTCATCTCTGACGGTGCCTGATTATTATACTCACTAAAGACATACGGTAACGGATACGTCATTGGCGGAACACCCGATAGAACTACGCCCATAGCTCTACACTCCTCACATCCTCAACTATATGTCAATATCATATCACAAATATTTCATTAATCAAGAACGATTGTCATTTTTTATTTCAATTACTCGATGTAAACGATCGGTAAAAGTTTTCTTCATCTCACTCAAATTAGCAATTTTTTCATCGATTTTCCCAATAATTTGCACTAAATGCGAACTATATTCATCCATCATCAATTGTCTTTCCTGCTCGCTAGCAATTTCGTGATAACTCTCCTTCAAACGCTCCATTGCGTCCTCGCTGCTCATGATTTCGCGAATCTCTTGCAAAGAGGTGCCTAGACTGTCCTTGATTTGAAGAATGCGAAATAATTTGGCGACCACTTGATCATCATAAAGACGGTGACCACCCACTGTTCTGGATACCGGTGAAATCAGCCCCATCTCTTCATAGTAATGAAGCGTCCGTGGAGTAACATTCAGTTTTTTTGCGACTTCTTCAACGGTAAATGTGTGTTCGCCCATTTCACCATTCCTTTTTGTATGCAAAAATGACGTTAACGTAAGATAGTGTTATAATGATACAATCTCATGATACTGAGTAATTTGCAAGGGGTTTTCGAAAGGAGTGTACGGATTTGTCACCATCTTCAGCCATCAACGCAAGTGCGCAGCGGCACCATGATCGCTATAAATGGATTGCACTTACCAACACCACCTTAGGTGTACTGATGGCTTCCATCAATGGAACCATTCTTATTATTGCGTTACCCGCAATTTTTGCAGGCATTCATGTCAACCCATTGAATCAAGGGCAATCCAGCCTCTTACTTTGGGTTTTGCTTGGCTTTAATGTGGCTACCACCATTTTTCTCGTCGCCTTCGGAAGAATTTCTGATACTTATGGAAGAGTGAGACTGTATAATCTTGGTTTCGCTATTTTCACCTTGGGCTCTATTATGCTGTTTATCACCCCAAGCTTGGGCATCGCAGGAGAATGGGAGCTAATTATTTTTCGATTTGTGCAAGGTATTGGGGGCGCGTTTTTATTTTCCAATAGCACCGCCATCCTTACAGACGCTTTCCCTGCTAATCAACGTGGATTTGCACTAGGTCTGAACCAAATCGCCTCTGTTGGTGGTTCGGTCATTGGGCTCGTGGTGGGGGGACTGCTCGCCGTCGTCAATTGGCGCCTGATATTTCTTGTGAGCGTTCCTGTCGGCTTATTTGGTACCATTTGGGGTTACATTTCACTAAAAGAAATGTCGACGACAAGGGAATCCAGACACCTAGATTTCTACGGCAATATCACCTTTGCCGTGGGCATTCTCGCCATTTTGATTGGACTAACCTACGGCATATTACCGTATGGCAGTTCTCCGATGGGATGGGGCAACCCATGGATAATGACCGCGTTGATCGCCGGAGTGATGTTGCTCATCGCATTTGTCCTGGTCGAAAGAGTGGTCAAAGATCCCATGTTTCACCTGGATTTATTTCGCAATCAAGCTTTTTCACTAGGCAATTTGAGCGGCCTGCTTTCATCTATTGCGCGTGGCGGATTGCAATTTATGTTGATCATCTGGCTTCAGGGAATCTGGTTGCCACTGCACGGCGTGTCCTATGCCAATACCCCGTTGCTCGCAGGTGTCGCCACATTGCCGCAAATGGTCGGATTTTTGCTCGTCGGCCCGCTCAGCGGCTGGTTTTCTGATCGTTTTGGCGCACGCTGGTTGGGATTTAGTGGCATGATGCTTTCTGGCATCGGATTCTTTTTGCTCAATACATTACCTGCCGACTTTTCTTATCTCAAATTTGCCGTCTATATCTTCATCATTGGCGTAGGCATGGGCATGTTTGCCGCACCCAACACCAGTATGGTAATGAACGCAGTGCCGCCTCGGTATCGCGGCGTCGCATCAGGGATGCGGGCCACTTTTCTGAATGGCGGGATGATGATGAGTATGGGAATTTTCTTTAGTATCGTCATTACCAGTCTTGCCGGTCATCTCCCTTCTGCTATGCTGCAGGGACTGAGCCACTATCCACTGCCGCCGACACTGATTCATGGCATTACCAAATTGCCGCCAACAGATGCGCTCTTTGCCGCTATGCTCGGCTATAATCCAATGGCTAGTCTAATTCCTGCAGCCGCCTTGCATGCACTGCCAGCCGGACAGGCAGCACAAATTGTAGGGAGAGAATTTTTCCCCAACTTGATTGCGGTGCCCTTTATGCTAGCACTGCGCGCTGTATTTATCTTTGCTTTGATTATGTCTGTCATCGCCGCATTTGCTTCTCTATTTAGTGGGAAGAAGTTCCTACACAAGGAATAATATTTGTCTGTGTCAAGCCAACAAAATCATCGGTGCAGACAGGTTCTGACCGATGATTTTGTTGATTGCATATTCATTAAAACTGACGATCATCCACGTTTGCAAGCCATTTTTCTACAGGTTCAAGAATGGCCGCAATCGCACCTTCTTCAAATGGCGAACGTAAATTTGCGAAGGCCACCAATTCTACAAATGACTGACTACCACCAGCCCGGCAAAGACTCACATAATCTTTCCAAGCATCTATGTGATTCGCTTGCGCTTTCGCCCAGAATTGCAGTGCGCAAAGTTGCGCCAATGTATAGTCGATGTAATAAAAAGGCGATGTGTAAATGTGAAGTTGGTGCTGCCAGTAACCGCCTTGCTCCAGAAAATCATTGCCACCGTGATCGTTGATTCCTAAGTATTTTCTCTCAATATCACGCCAGGCCGCCTTGCGTTCTGCAGGAGTCCACTCAGGATTCTCATAGACGACGTGCTGAAACTCATCGACCGATACACCGTAGGGG
>JAJZCJ010000230.1 GCA_021846145.1 Bacillota bacterium | reverse complement strand
CAATAATAGCGCGTAACAGGGAAGATTTGCCGATGCCATTGGCACCGGTGATGGCGATTTTTTCGCCGCGCCACACTTGCAGGCTAAGGGCGGGAAAAAGCGTTTGGCCGCTGCGTATGATCGTTACCTGCTGTAACTCTAGTACCGCTTTGCCACTTTGTTCATCGATGGTAAAAGTGAAGTGTGAATGCTTATCTTTTGTAGGCGCAGACAGCCTCTCCATCTTCTCCAACGTTTTTCTCCGACTCTGTGCGCGGCTAGTCGTCGTGGCACGAGCGATATTTTTGTTGACGAACGTCTCCATGCGTTGGATCTCTTCTTGTTGGCGTTCATAAGCCGCTAATGCTTGCGCTTCTTGTTGTTCTTTCTTATCAAGATAGTTGCTGTAGTTACCTGGGTAGCGTGTGATTTGGCCGCGTGCCAGTTCATACGTCACTTGCGCGATGCGATCGAGAAAGAAGCGATCATGAGATACCACGAGCACGGCACCTTGATAGCGCATTAGATAATCTTCTAGCCATTCCACCGTGTCAAGATCGAGGTGGTTGGTCGGTTCGTCCAATAACAGCAAATCTGGTTCTTCAAGCAATAGTTTTGCCAAGTGTAAGCGGGTTTTTTGTCCACCGCTGAGCGTGGCAATTTTTTGTTCAAATTGGGAGGCGGGAAATCCCATGCCAGCGAGTACTTTGCGGACGCGACTGTCGATTTCATAGCCGCCAGCAGCAAAAAATGCTTGTTCTGCACGCGCGTATTTGTCGGCTAGCGTAGTGGTATGCGTCGCGTCTGCGTGAGAGAGCGCAAAAGCGGCTTCTTGCCATCTGCGCTCCAATTCATCGACATCTGCAAATACCGCTCGCGCTGTTTGCCAGATGGTCTGATCGTCGTGTAGCGGCGGCATTTGCGCGAGATAGCCTAGACGTACTGAGTTTGCTTTGATGATCGATCCTTGATCGGGGATTAATTCACCTGTGATGGTGCGTAGCAGCGTAGACTTGCCTGATCCATTGTGTCCCACTAGTGCGGCACGTTCACCTGCTTGAATTTCCATATCAATGCCCTCAAGAATGGGATTTGCGCCATAAGCAACGAATAAGTTTTGAATGCGTAGTAAGTTCATCGTATTCCCTTCATGTAAAATTTCTCGCTTTAGTGTATCATATCTCTTCGTTTTGTTCGTAAATTAGTGTACGCTTCAATTAAGATGCGAGAAGAGGCGATGGCATTTTGGAATTCTCAATCTGGGAAGCGAAACAGGAAATTCGCAGGCACATGCAAAGCCAGCGAAAAGCGCTAAATCCTGCGCAAAAACAATCGTGGGACAAGCAAATTATCGCAGCTATTTTGGCGCAATCAGTGTACCAGCGCGCCGCCAGTATTTTACTGTATATGGCGATGCCACAAGAAGTGAATTTGGATGAATTGCTCATGGCGGCGCTTGCCTCGGGCAAGCAAGTAGGCGTACCAAGGGTGAACCGGCAAACGAAACGCATGCAAGCGGTGCGTTTTTTACAAGATGATCCATTGGTGGCGGGGGTATTTGGCATTTTAGAGCCTAGCAGTGATGCGCCCATCATGAGGATTGAGGAGATTGATCTGATTATCATGCCAGGGCTCGCTTTTGCTATAAATGGGGCAAGAATTGGCTACGGCGGGGGTTATTATGATCGTTTCTTAGAAAATGAGAGTAACCGCCCATACCTGCTCGCTGTCGCCTATGACTGGCAGGTGTTTGCAGATTTGCCCGTGACACCCGCTGACCGGAAAATAGATGGTATTGTCACTCCTACCAGGCTGATGGAATGTTAAATTATAGTGGCATTGTGTTGGCTGGTGGCTATAGCCGTCGCATGGGCGAGGATAAGGCGTTGTTAGCTGTCGCTGGAATACCTTGTTATGTGCGTGTTGTGCGAACACTTGCGACGGTTGCTGATGATGTATGGGTTGTTCGACGAGCAGAACAGCCTGTGCTAGCGACAAAAGCGCTTCCGGTGACAGGAGTGGTGCATGATTTGCGAACAGGTGAAGGTCCGCTAGCAGGAATGGAAGTGGGGTTTTCTCACATGCGTCATGAGTGGAGCTTTGTGGTACCTGCTGATGCGCCGCTGATCAAGCGGTCATTGCTAGTGCTCATGGCGTCGCTATGTGAACAGGCGCGTCAAGCGCATACGGAAATACGCGCATTGATCATGCAACAACGCGATCAAGTGTATCCGCTAATGGGCTTGTACCATCATTCTGTGCGTCAGGAGGTCGCTGAATTACTAGACCAAGGTAGCCGACGGGTGATGGATTTGCTGGCCAATTTGCAGGTTCGCTATATCACGGAAGGGGAGTGGCAATTGGCAGATCCGGAAGGAGTTAGTTTCATGATGATGAATACGCAGGCACAATATGAAGCGGTGTGTACTCGTTTGGATGGAGATGGTGAACAGTGAAGCGCGAGGTACCTGTTGCAGAGGCGATTGGAATGGTGCTAGCTCATGATGTGACGCAAATTATACCGGGTGAATTCAAGGGGCGTTTATTCAAAAAAGGACATGTGATTCAACGAGAAGACATTGAGCCATTACTGTCCATTGGCAAAGCAAACTTATACGTGCTAGAACCTGAACTAGACGAAATTCATGAAGATGAGGCCGCGCAATTGATGGCTGAAGCGTTGCTGCACGAAAGCCTAACGATGGCTGAGGCGCATGAAGGAAAAGTAGCGTTGAAAGCCAAGTTTGCTGGTGTGTTAAGGGTGCGCGAACAGCGCGTAGCTGCGCTCAACGCAGGTGGGGAACTGCTACTTGCGACGAAGGGTTCCTATGTGCCGGTCAATTCTGGTGAGACGATTGGCGTGGCGCGCGTGATTCCGCTTTTGGCTAAGGAGCAAAAGCTTCGTGAATTTACGGATTTGGCAAAGGCGGATGCGCCGGTTTTGGAGGTACTTCCCTATCGGAATGTTCGCGTAGGCGTGGTCACAACGGGTAGTGAGGTATACGGAGGCTTAATTGAAGATAAATTTGGACCGTTATTGCAAACGAAGCTAAGTGTATATCCCGTTTCGTGGGTAGGCCAGACGATCGTCGGCGATGAAATGGCAGCGATCGCAAGCGCGATACTTGATTGGGTGGATCGCGGTGTGAATTTGGTATTAGTGACAGGCGGAATGTCTGTCGATCCAGATGATCGTACGCCGTCGGCAATTCGCAGTGTGGCACATAAAGTGGTGACATATGGGGTGCCTATGCTGCCAGGCTCGATGTTGATGCTTGCTTATCTTGCGGATGTGACTATCTTGGGGTTGCCTGGGGGCGTATTGTATGATGAGTTGACCTCATTTGACGTGATACTCCCGCGATTGTTGGCGGGTGTTCGCATGACCCCACAAGATGTGGCAGCGCTTGGATATGGCGGACTACTCAAGTGAAGTCATCCGTGCCGCTCATTTCATTTGCCGGATTGAAAAACACGGGAAAAACTACCCTGATCACACGGTTAGTGGAATTATTTGCGGCACGCGGATTGCGTGTCGGGTGTATTAAACACGATGGCCATGATTTTGAAGTCCAAAGTGTCGACACAGATACAGGGAAATATTTGCGTGCAGGCGCATCGGTCAGCATGATTGCCAGTCGCACGGGGAATGTGTTGGCGCAATGGCGTAAAGCTGCTGAACCAAGCTTAGCGGAACTGATTACCCGACTGGGCGAGGTGGATTTGATCATCGTCGAAGGCTATAAGGAACTTCCGATTCCGAAATGGGTGTTATTGGGATCTGCGGAGGGAGACAAGGAATACAGCATTCCTTATTTTGCTAAAAATGCGGATATTGTTGGACACATTGCTGGTTTCATCGTGCCAACCGCACCACTAAAGGTTGCCGATACGAACTTGCCAGTGTATCATAGAGATGATATCGCTGGTATAGGTTTCGCGATTGATTTAATGATGAGGATTGTGCGTGACGATTAATATACCAGAAACTACGGCAAGACGATTGCCGAGCTATTATCGATTCATGAAAAAGCAGTTAAGCAAAGGAACAGAGCGTGTGTCTTCACAAGAGGTAAGTGCGGCGCTACATTTAGATCCGGGGACGGTTCGCAAGGATTTTTCTAATTTAGGGGAATTTGGAAAACGTGGATATGGTTATGATGTGGCCTATTTAACGCAATTAATTGGCCATGCAATTCATCGTGATCATCCTCTACAAGTGGTCTTTATAGGATCTACTGACTTTTACCAAGTAATCTGTGGGAATCAAATGATATTTGATGAAGGATACGATATCACGGCTATTTTTACTATGTCCGCATTACAGGCACAGTCCCAATTTACGTTGTTGCCAGTGTATCCTTTAGGTGATCTTTCTACTTATGTTGCTACACACCATCCGGATGTTGCGATACTAGCAGCACTTGGTGATGTACAAAATATTGCGGAGACCGTGGTTAGTGCGGGGATCAATGCCATTTTAAGTTATTCGACGCAAGCTATTTGTGTACCTGAGCGCATCTCAGTGCAGCAAGTGGATATGATGGGAGAGTTGCACTCACTGCGTTTGCGGAAAATGTACGCACACTAGAAAAGGCCACTTTTGTTGACCTGCGGGATAGGAGGGTGAAAAATGCTAGGTAATATTGGAATTCCAGGTATTATACTGATTTTGGTAGCGTTGTTGTTAGTATTTGGACCAAGCAAATTGCCGGATATTGGGCGAGCATTTGGTAAAGGATTGCGTGAGTTTAAAGATGCGACAAAGGACATCACTGGCGATTCTCGTCCAGAGAATATTGAGCGGAAAGATGCGGAATAACTGAGATGAATTTAATTAACCTCCTCATGCGAGGAAGTAATGCATTAGAAAAAAACACTACTATTGTATCTCATCTTGAAGAGCTAAGGAAGCGCTTAATATTTGTCTTAGCTTTTTTTGTTGTCATCATGGTCGGCTCATTGACTTTTGTGGGGAAACTCTATCGTTTTCTTTCTAGTCCATTAGAGA
>JAJZCJ010000229.1 GCA_021846145.1 Bacillota bacterium | reverse complement strand
GAACTTTTATCTCAGGCGGGCGTCCATGTGATGAAGTTGGAGCAATTTGCAGAGTAAGGAATATAGTGAAGTAAATACGTGTAAGTCATGCGGAAAAGGGGATGGCGAACGCATGCCAACCTGGTTGAAAAATCAGCTCTTACGAGCGTTCCACGATGGCGATAAACACTCAGTTGTCATGCTAAACCGCGTCTATTACAAATATCGCAAAAACATCACCTAAAGTAAAAGGCCCACGCAAATGCGCAGGCCTTTTCATTATGATGAAGGACAGAATTATACCTGTAATGTATACATGATAGAGAAGCCGAAAATAATTACGGCAAGCGCAAGAATAACCGCTGGGAATATGCGTTTACTCTTTACGTGATTGATGAAGCTCATTAACGACATAATGGTAAAGATAGCCATAAACAAAGCCATCAGCCATGGATGAAGCGACATAAACACACCCACTTTCAATAAGTACTTGTAGTTACTAATGTACACGGAATTGCGATGAAAATGGTCGATATTTTAAAATTGTCAAAAAGACTTCAAAAAAGAGCATAACTAACGCATTGTTACACTCCGATTGCAATTATCCTCTGCGACCGCCACGACCCCCACGCTTTGACTCACTGCGCTTGAGTGCCTGTAAGCGATCCTCGCTATCCTTCATAAAACGAAGCATCTTGTCTTCAAAAGTGACGCGAGTACCCGGATGATGGGAGGCTCCACCACGTGGTTTGCGAGGGCGTTCTGTTGGTTGAGGAGTGGCATTCTCTGCCGCTTGGCGAATAGAAAGGCCGATTTTACCATTCTCAACATTGATGACTTTGACCTTAACCGGATCATTCACTTTTAGATGATCGTGAATATCCTTTACGTAAGTGTCAGAAATTTCTGAGATGTGGACAAGACCGGTTTCCCCACCGGGAAGCAACACAAACGCGCCAAAGTTTGTGATCCCTGTAACCTTGCCATCTAATTTACTGCCAAGTTCAACTGCCATAAAAGAGAAAGATCCCCCTCTAAATGATACATATCCAACTTAGATTATACAGAAGGTCAAAAAAAGGTGTCAAGAAAATAATGCAAACATTAAATAATATTTGTTTATTTCGACACAAATAATACTTCTCCGGGTGTAACCAAGTTGTATTTCTTCTGAGCCACGTAAGCAATATAACTATTTTGATGCAAATTGATCACTTGCCGATTCAAATTTCTATATTGCAATTTAGACAAATTTAATGCACTACTCAACTTGGATTTTTCCGCTGCTTGCTGTGCAAGTACGGGCCGCTGCACAAAAACATACACGTACCCCCCCCACAAGAAAACCACAGTCAAAAGCAAATACCACAGCCGTACCCGTTTACGCCTGAACTTGCGTTTTACAACTACACTGGTACCCATCACGGCCACTCCCAGCAAATGAAAGATACGATGACATTGTTAGTTATTCGTCTCGTCATCGTCATCTTCCTTCTTTTCAAGTAGATGAATGATACTTTTTCCTGTAAATGCAATCGGCCATACGATGATAATTTCTATTTTTTCCATTGCACGATTCACACGTTTGATCGTTCCCCACATGATCTTCAAAAGAAATAACAGCGGCAACACCATAACCCGATAGAATAGCATCATTAGCCAATGGATGACTGCGAGAATTGCACGAATGATGGTTGTCGTTACTGCCACCACCAAGGCGCGAATAGTCAGCGTATACAACCACCAGCCTGCCCCTAGCAACACGAATACAATGATACGAACATCCCCGTGGTTGGCACCCAGTAGCATAGTAAATACAAAGACCGTCGCCACTACCCAATAAAGAATATCCCATAACGCAGAAAAATTTCGCAGAAAACGCCATTCCTTGATCGCAGTACGATACACATCGTATACAATGCCCATTACAGCCCCTGACAGCAGCATTAAGATCAACGTGGCATATTGTTGAGATAGATCCACACTGACCACCCGCCTACTTCAAGAGACGGCCCCAGAGCTTCTTGCCCCGTTTTTCCATGCGACCGCCTTCCAAATAAGCCAGATCATCCATTGAACCCTCGATGGAGACCAAGCCATTTTCCAAATTAAGCGCCTTGATGTGCAAATTTTCTCCTCTTAGTGACAGCATGCCGTTCGTAGTCTGCAATACAAATTCACTAGTGTCAAATGATTCCACGCCAGTAACGCCTGTCACCTCAACAAATTCCCTGCCCACCAGTAACACTTGATGCTTGGCCACTTCGCGCCCTTGCCGATCTTCTACCACTATGCTTCCCTCTCTTTCGGCCTTGTACTGCTTGTTCAACCATATGGCCAGAAAGAAAAGAATAGAACAAAAGACGACCTACTCTTCGAGGTCGTCTCCCTCATCAAATGCTGTGTCAGTCATTCCAACGATGCGTTCTTCACCTAACACTTGATAAAGTTCAGCCGCATGTTCTTTTCGCACCTGTTCTACAATCTTTTCTACCTTCACGTTCATGATGCGAGAACCATAACGGATTTTTAGTAGATTGCCTATCTGAATCTCTGTGCCTGCTTTGGCGGGTCGTCCATTCACTTCCACCCGTCCACTGTCACAAAGTTCTTTTGCCAAAGTGCGGCGCTTGACAAGCCGAGATACTTTTAGATACTTGTCCAATCGCATTACTTTGTGGCTTCTTTGAGCTTATTCCCTGGCTTAAATGCTGGCACAGATGATTCCGGAATAGAAATCACTTCACCAGTTTGCGGATTGCGACCACTGCGCGCTTTGCGCGTGCGAGTTTCAAAAGTACCAAAACCGATCAGTTGCACTTTATCCCCTTCTGACAGTGCTTCAGAAATGGAATCTAAAAATGCATTGACGGCTGCTTCTACGTCCTTTTTCTTTAAGCCGCTTTTTTCGGCCACTTTGTTAATTAGATCAACTTTATTCATAAAAACGATTAGCCCCTTTCCAAGGCAATAATTTTCACTGCTCACTATTCGTCTTGAACCCAACAATCTCCTGCTGCGAGTTGGCTTTTTCTTTCGCATTTTGCCAAAATTCATCGAGAATTGCAAGTTCAACCTTTGAAATATCTAAATTTCGGTTTACTAGTGCTTGTTCAATAGCTAAAAACCGCTGTCGAAACTTCTGATTGGTGTAAGCCAGCGCCTGCTCTGGATCAATCCCAAAATGACGACCTAAGTTCACCACCGAAAACAGTATGTCTCCAAATTCTTCGATTTGCTCCTTAGCAGTGTTAGCCTCTTTGAATTCGCACAACTCTTCATCAATTTTAGCAAAAACAGGCGCTATCTCTGGCCAATCAAAGCCCACTTTGGCTGCCTTTTTCTGCAATTCATTACTCTCTTTGAGCGGTGATTGACCTTTTTTGACCACATCAAGTAGTGAATGAGCCATTTGTGCTTTTTCTGTTTTTTTAATTTCACTCCAGTTTTTCACCACATCTTCCGCCGTCACCACAGATGCCTCTCCAAACACGTGCGGGTGCCTACGTATCAATTTGGCGCATAACACATGGATAACATCCCTAATCTGAAAATCGCCTTCATCACGGCCAATCTGGCTATGTAGCAATACTTGCAGTAGCACGTCACCTAGTTCTTCAACGAGTTCATCGACATTGCCCTCATCGATCGCTTGTGCCACTTCGTATGCCTCTTCAATCACATATGGTCGCAACGACGTATGTGTCTGCTCCCGATCCCAGGGGCAGCCATCAGGACTTCTTAGTTTCGCAACAATTTCCACTAATTCTGACCATTCACCGAAAATACTATCTCCGTGTAATGGCGGGATATACAACGTAGTGAGGTGATCAATCCCCGGTGTTCGATCCAGTTCATACAGCGGTACTTTCTGAATGCTCTCCAACCCGTCAATACCCACTGCACTGGCGATGGTGACTTCCCACTCATCCCCATACACTTCTGAAAGCAACACTTTTGTGTCACTAGCGACAGCCTGATTGTAAAGTTGCATGATGATCGTGTGCGCTTTTGGCAACAGCATATCGCCCCGAAGTGCAGTGGCATCCAGCAACAAAAGTCCCTCAACAGGGTCTACACCTAAACGAAGCAACAAATCATCAACAAAGCTTTGCCCTGCACCAAAATGAACTGCCACTTCCCCTGATTTAGCAGCCTCCCTTAAAAGCTGAACACTGCGTTCCGCCACACCTGGATGCCCAGGTACCAAATACACCACCTCTTGCAGGCGATCCGCTTCACGGATAAGAAACTCTACGATGCGTTCATAAAGTGAGGAAAAATTATCTGCCTGTTCATAAAAATGATCCAGCGATTGAAACGGCATCTTACGCTGTAACAAAAAATCCACGCTAGGATGGCGCGCGGTGCGCAAATACACTGGCAATCCCCGTTCTAACATCTCCACGGTGCCATAGGGAATGCTGGCGATCGCACCGGGACCTAATCCCGCGACGTGAATAATTCCCATTGCAAATTCCCCTTTAACTCAAGTATAAAATCCAATTTTATGAAAAATAAATGAAAGTGGTTTCCCGAGTTTAGGGATCTCTCGCACTTCCTTCTCAGTCAGTAATCCGCTGACCATCAACATGACTGCATAACTAAAAATGCCCACAAAAATCCCAACCACCACTAAACCGGCGGCATTAAGGCGTGTCGCAGCCAAAAAATCCATTCGCTGCCACTGTCGTTGTACCGCAAATACAAAGGCTCCCATCACAAAAACAGCAGCCGCCAATTTGAGCACATGTCTTCGAAACGAGATGCGCAAATAAATCACTTTGTTTAATGCTATCCAATTCCACCCCCCAGCAAGCGCATAACTAAAAATGCCCACAAAAATCCCAACCACCACTAAACCGGCGGCATTAAGGCGTGTCGCAGCCAAAAAATCCATTCCCTGCCACTGTCGTTGTACCGCAAATACAAAGGCTCCCATCACAAAAACAGCAGCCGCCAATTTGAGCACATGTCTTCGAAACGAGATGCGCAAATAAATCACTTTGTTTAATGCTA
>JAJZCJ010000228.1 GCA_021846145.1 Bacillota bacterium | reverse complement strand
CGAAGATTTTGCGCATATTAATTTGCCACTTGAGATGAAGGCGATGCTGATTATCCAGCAGGATGGCACTGAACTTCAAGTGGAACATGATATCGAGATGATCGCAAAAATCTGTGAGCAATCTGGTGCCGCAATGGTAGAACTTGCACAGTCGGTGGAGCAAGGAGATCGACTGATGACGGCGCGGCGTACGGCCTTGTCCGCGTTAGCCAGAGTGAAACCGACCACCATTTTGGAAGATGCCACCGTTCCGCGCGCCAGACTGGCGCAAATGGTAGAACGAATTAACGTTATTGCAGATCGTTATCACGTTGATATATGCACATTCGGTCACGCAGGGGATGGAAATTTGCATCCCACTTGTCTTACTGATGAAAGGGATCAAGAAGAAATTTCGCGTGTGGAGCAGGCGTTTGAGGAAATATTTCACGCAGCGATTCAACTTGGGGGAACGATTACAGGAGAGCATGGTGTTGGGTTATCTAAAGCTAAATACCTTGATCTCAAACTCGGTGAATCAGGGGTGGAATTGATGAAACGCGTAAAACAAGCGTTTGACCCACTTGGTATCATGAATCCTGGAAAAATATTTGCTAAAAGTTCTCGTCGAAGAGTGGTGATTGGGCAGCATGAATCCGCAATTTGATTTGGATGAAATTATGAACTGTATGCGCTGTGGATTCTGCTTGCCTGCATGTCCCACCTATCGTGCCACTGGCAATGAGGCAGCAAGTCCGCGTGGCAGAATTGCCATGATGAAAGGGATCGCTACCGGTGATTTGTCGTTAACAACAGACATTGCGGTGCAAATGTATTTTTGTTTAGGTTGTCGAGCATGCGAGTCGGCCTGTCCTGCAGGGGTACAATATGGTCATCTGATAGAATCAGCTAGAGATATCATAGAAGCTACTAAATCGCCGTCTCAGCGCTCTGTGCAAGAAGATGTGGTGCGTACCATTGTGTATAAAAAACTTTTTTTAGACCCTGCTAGACTGGAAAATATCAGTACGTTTTTATGGTTGGCTCAAGTGCTTGGTGTACAGAAATTCGCAGATGCAACCGGTCTCATGCGCATATTGCCTAAGCCTATGGCTGCCATGCAAAAAGCAGTGGGGAGAGTAGCTTCTCCCATGCGCCGAAAAAAACGTCCATCAATCATGCCAAGTCAATTATCAACAGTAAAGTATCGAGTGGGAATGTTTAAGGGTTGCGTGATGGATGCACTATATTTTGAGACGAATCAAAAAACCATGAACATCCTTTCTAAAGTAGGATGCGTTGTGTCGTTAGTAGAGGATCAAGCATGTTGTGGTGCCTTACATGCCCACTCCGGGGAAAATTGGGGCGCGATTGATTTAGCGAAACGCAACATTGAAGCGTTTGAAAAAGCTGATGTGGATCTGATTGTGAATAATGCAGGTGGTTGTGGAGCGGCATTAAAAGAGTATGCACACTGGTTGCAAGACGATCCAGAATGGGCGGCGCGGGCGATTGTATTTGTCAACAAAGTAAGAGATATTAGCGAATTGCTCGTAGAACTGTCTCCATTACCATTTACTAAAAATTTGCCTTATACGGTGACCTATCAGGATTCTTGCCATTTACGTAATGGGCAGGGAATTTGGAAAGAACCACGCGAATTGATTCGTCAGATACCAGGCATCAAATTGGTGGAAATGAATCATCCTGATCATTGCTGTGGATCAGCGGGAATATACAATATTACGAATTTTGATATGTCTATGCAACTACTCGATGACAAAATGGATGATGTGGTCACGACAGAGGCTAAAATAATTGTGACCACTAATCCTGGCTGTTTATTACAAATGAACGCTGGCATCAAACGTGCGGGGCTGGAACACGAAATGGAAGCATTGCATATCATCGATTTGCTTGATCGCGGATTATAACAGCAACGAAAAAACACCCTTCCTTTTCTATTGATTACTTAGAAAAGGAAGGGTGTTTTTTTACTACTAGATGGACGCTGGTTTTGATTCAAAAGAGGTGACTGCCAGAATAATCGCACCGAGAACTGCCAAGCCTGCAGAAATATATAATGCGAGGTTCCAACTGTGGGTCGTGGTAACCAAGAAGCCGGTCACGATAGGAGCGGCGATGCCGGCTAAATTGCCCCATGTGTTCATCAATCCCGAAATACCACCTGGTGATTTCGGGGCGTAATCGATCGGAAGTGCCCAATAAGGGGAGAAACACATTCCCATAAAGCCCATTGAAATGGAGATTAACACTAATGAGGAGGTAGATGTGGCAGCATTAGCACCAAACACAGCGAACACGGCGCTACCTACCAAACCGATGTAAATCATTAAACGACGAGCTTTGCCACTATGCCAACCGGATTTGATCATACGGTCAATGACCCAACCAGTGGCATTCATGGTGACAAACGCTACCGCCCAAGGCACAGTTCCTACTAAAGCCAAGCTACCTTCGGAAAAGTGACGTGCTTGCACCAAGTACGTTGGCAACCACGAAAGAAACAGGTACAGGGTGTAGAGCAAGAAGAAGTACGAAATGCTGAGCCCCCACACGTGACGGCTTTTGTACGGGTGCGCTTTTTCTTCGCCAGCAATTAATTCATCTTTGGTTTGGATTAGTTCCAGTTCTTCAGGTGTGACACCAGGATGCTGTTGGGGCGAGTCTCTTCCGACTTTCAACCAGACGAGTGTCCAGATAAAGCCAAGGATACCGAAGAAAACGAAGACGGCTTTCCATCCCCATGCTCCTAAAATGCCAACGGTAATCGGAGTGGCGATTAATGGGCCAAGTGCAATGGCTGAGAGGTTAAAGCCTGTGGCACGAGCGCGTAATTTTTGCGGAATCCATTTTGCAATCAGTTGCGAATCGGAAGGGAAGTTTACGCCTTCACCTAAGCCCATGCCTGTTCTGAATATTCCCATCAGAGAGAATGAAGTGCCAAGTGCGGACAGTATCGTAAAAAGCGACCACCATGCATTGCCGAACGCTAATACTTTTTTGCCACCAAATTTATCAGCGAGTAAGCCACCAGGAATTTGCGTGATGGTGTAGCCTACGAAAAAGAGAGAACCAATTGCGCCGAATTGCGTGTCGTTCCAGTTAAATGTTTTCATGAGTGTTGGTCCTAGTAAAGAAATATTAACTCGGTCAAAATATAGAATTAAAGTGGACAGAAACAACATCAACAGGATGCCTTTGTGAACACTGCTCTTTGGTTGCATCAATTTAACCTCCATTCAATACTCAAATTTGAAAAATTAGACAATTGCAAATATCATGCGTCGAACTGTTATCACCTCCCTGATAGTGAATCGTTTAAGACTTGTGGTGGCAGCGCTTTCATAAACCACTAAAAAAAATAATATACTGCCATGATCGTTTATCTATGTAAACGAATTATAATAATCAATTCGTTTCTGAATAGATGTGATCATCTGATGACTTGCAAGTAAAATAGCATACATCTGATGATCTGTCTACTTGTTTTAGCGATATGTTAAAAAAAATCTGCCGGATGCAACGGCAGATTTTTAGGAGACATATGTTGTTATTACTAATGCTACTCAATTATTTATTGGGATGTTCCTCCAATTACTGGGATTCATTTGCAAATATACTTCTAGTGCGAGACGGACATGATCAAGGTGCCTTTCAACGCTAAGTCGCGCCTCATGTGCATCTGCCTTTTCAATCGCAAGCAATATATCCACGTGTTCATTATAAAGATTGCTAGTAGAATTCTCGCCATGATAAAGCCAAAGTGTACGCAAATCTCGGATTGTCATGTTCATGGTTTCTGCAATGATGTTCATTAAATTAATCAAAAATATATTTTTAGATGCTTTCGCCACAGTATTGTGAAATTGAATATCGTACATACTGCTGAGTTCTTCGTCATTAGTCGCCATTTTCATGTGTTCCACAATCTGATTCAGTTGAATCAAGTCATCCTTATCCCTAGTGAGGGCAGCAATTTCCGCACAACCACCTTCCAAGATGCGTCGGACTTGCAATAATTGAAACAATTCCCTTGGGTCTTCCATCAATTGGAAAGGGGTGACAGAAAAAACTGATTCTAAATTATGCTGCACAAAAGTTCCTTCTCCTTGTTTGGCAAGAATCAATCCTCTTACTTTCAATTGACTCAACGCCTCGCGTATCGTAGATTTGCCAACGCCGTATGAAATGGCAAGTTGATCAATCGTGGGAAGTCGGTCACCTGGTTTGAGGATCTGCTGCATAATGCGATTAGCCAAGTCATCGGCCACTACTTCAAAAGATTTGCGAACTAGACTCATGATTTTTTAAATCCCCTTACCATTTTAGTTTCTGAAGTCATCTTACACCTAAATTTGCTAGACAGTTTGTTAAATGTGTGATAATTTATATACCAATTCATCTGATGACCTTACTTTTGACGTTTGTAACCGCTAACAAATAAAGTGAAGCAGCTTTGCATGATACGAGGGAGGATACATGATGTTTACTAAAATACTTGTCGCAAACCGTGGAGAAATTGCGGTTCGCATTTGCAGAGCGTGTACAGAATTAGAGATTCGTACTGTGGCTATCTATGCGAAAGAAGATAATCTGTCTTTGCATCGCTATAAGGCAGACGAGGCATACCTAGTTGGCGAAGGAAAAAGCCCTATAGACGCATATTTGGATATTCAGGGAATTATCGATCTCGCTCTCCGCCATGAATGTGATGCTATTCACCCTGGGTATGGATTTTTGTCTGAACGTGCAGATTTTGCTACTGCTTGCGAAGAAGTAGGAATTGTATTTATTGGTCCTAGCCCGAGGCATTTAACACTTTTTGGCGATAAAGTGACTGCACGTAACACCGCTATTGCCGCTGATGTCCCAGTAGTGCCAGGCAGCGACGGTGCGGTGGATATCAAGGCGGCTCGCACCTTTGCGGCGAGCAATGGGTATCCACTCATGGTAAAAGCAATTAGTGGTGGTGGGGGACGAGGCATGCGTGTCGTGCGCGACGAACACGAGTTAGAAGAAGCGTTCACCCGCGCTAGTTCGGAGGCGCAATCTTCCTTTGGAAAGGCCAGCGTGTACGT
>JAJZCJ010000227.1 GCA_021846145.1 Bacillota bacterium | reverse complement strand
GCTAACTGAGCAACAAATTGAGTATTGTCAACCGGTTGCAAGGGATCTTGGTTCTTCATTTGCACGGCAAGTAATTGCAGAAATTCATTTTGCCCTAATTGATTAATTGAACCCGAATTGATAGACATTATATGTGCCTCCTCATGCTTCCGCTATAAACCCTTGATGTAAATCTTGCAGTAAATATTGATTACCAAGCTGTTCTCTGTGCACATTTGCGGTGGTTGCATTATTCACGCGTGACGGAGTGAACATCCCATCGTCCGGTGTGACACCAGAACCATCTTGACTAGTTTGCTGATCCATTCCTAAATTAATGGTCACTGACTCATAGCCACCCGCTACTAACTGTTGCTGTAGGCTCGCCACATTGTCAGTTAGCAATCCTAATGCTTCTTTATTACTAGCCGCAATCCTTACCTCTAATTGACCATTCTTATCATTTTTCACTGACAATCGCACCTTACCTAAGTTTTCCGGAATTAAGGTTAGTATAACGCTCGATGCACCAACAAACGACAGTTTATATGCTTGTCCCGATAACCACTTAGAAACCTCCGTGCCTAACGATTGTGAGTTAATGAAATTCCACGGCAAGTTGTTCTGCGTTACTGTTGATGAATTCTGTCCGCCACTACCACTATTACTAGGTTGCCCATTACTAGGCTGCGGGTTTCCTGAATTGACATTCTCGAAATAGCGAGTCAGTAACTGTGTCATGGAACTAGGTGATAGGGACGTTGTTTGTATTGTCGGTGAAGTAATTGGCCTATTTTTCCCTTTCAATTTAAGAGATTGACCAACCCCTTCACGACTAATTTTTAATGAATTATTATTACTTAACAATGCAAGGCTGTGATTGAGTTGATTGCGCGTATTATTTTCTTTTAAAGTGGGTGGGACTACCTTGATCATCTGATTTTTCGCCTGTAGACCCAACACAGATGAGAGGTTGGCTTGACTAGGGAGTGTCACTGCCACTACTGCTTCTTGCTTTGATGGCGGAATAGAAACTTTTGTCGCATTAGCACTTTGCGGCGCACTCTGCACCGGAACTCCCTGCAAGGTACCGTGCTGCGTCTCATGAACTGACGATGAATTCAACCATTGCGCTCCCGTATTGACAGTAGCAACCCTTGCCTCCGTCCCTACTTTTACCTCCACATTCGCACTTGTCTTCACCTTCATGTTTGGTGATCCTTGTTGTACCTGATCATATCCAGGCAATTTGTTTTGCTGCACCGACGATTGATTCAACCGTTGCGCTACAGTGTTGACAGTAGTGATCTTTGCCTCCGTCCCTGCTTTTGCCTCCGCATTCGCGCTTGTCTTCACCTTCATGTTTGGTGATCCTTGTTGTACCTGATCATATCCAGGCAATTTGTTTTGCAATCCATGTGTTGTCATGTTTTTAGCTCCAACACGATGCGACTGTCCTTGCTCTGATATAAGTTGATGAACCCTGTTCTTAATTTGATGTAATTGTCCCGCTGCATTATCGGGCACAGTTGCTGCAACCGTCTCACTTACCTTCTTCGTTCGCAAATGTCCAACATTCGTCTGCATGTGATGATTGGTCACAGGGTTTGCCGATATATGGTTTTGTTCTACCGCAAAAGCACCAGCAATCCCTTGAGCGGAGATGTCAGGTTGAGGAACAGTTTGCTCAGAATGATGAATTCTACGATGATTTTTGACACTCGTGGTGACATGTTGTTGCCCATGCTGCAAATCAGACAACACCGCCTTTTTTGAAGAGGGCGCAGTATATATTTTCTTACTTAACTTAACATTTTTTGTATCTATATTTTTTGCAGCTGCACTTGTTAATCCGTTTTTAAGATACTGTTGAAACTCACCGCGTTTCGGTTCAGACGTAGTATTTGTCGACTTGATTTTTTGAACATCATGATGTTCTTTTGCACCCAAATTGACTGCCGCATGATCAACCGGTATCCAAGGCATCCACGTCTACTCCTCTAAATTAAACATTATCATATAAAATGATCATACCATATAAATATGGAAGAATTAAGCCCCCGCCTTTAAGAGTTTGGCTGCCAAATTCACCTTCATTTGCGAAAGAATAGACGCTTGTTCTACAGCACTCATTGCTTGAAGCGTTTGTACTTGTGTGTTAAAAGGCAATTGTGACAAAATTTGCGCTGCTTGCACTGCGCTCATACTACTATAAACCGCTGCCTGTTTTGCAATTTGTCCCCTAATTTGCTGAGTCTTCAATAACGTAGTTTGCGTTTTCTTCAAATTGACTTGGGTGGTTTGTAGAGTGTTTTCTACCTTAGTAAATTTTATTTGCAAATGATGTAATTGAGAAGTTAACGTTTGGATCTGTGTAGTCTTATTCTTTAACTGTACGTTTAATGTCGCTACTTGTTCGGGTATGGGTATTGGTATTGGAGGCTCTCCCAACACATGGCGCACCATGGGGACCTTTTGTAATTGACCTGAAACTTTACCTATGACATTAAATCCAATTAACTGCAATACGACAACGGCTAGTATCATTGCGAAGAAAACGGGCAGCAATACATAAAAAAAGAAGAATGAAATTGGCCGGGATTTTTTTTTAGCGCCTGTAGATTTTTCCAGATTTTTCTACCTCCTCAAACAAGTGCTGAGCATTTTCTCCGTACCTCTGAATCGCCATATCATCAGCAGATTTAATTTCGCGCGTCACTAACTCTCTAGTTAATTCCGATTCCATACGAGCGCTTTGCAAGTGCCATTTTTCTTTCTCCTGATAGGCCAAAAGAGTTTGCTCACGACACTCTTCAAAAGTCTTCCTGGTGACCTCTACCAATTCACGTTGAGTCTTTTGTTTATTTTCCAAATATTTAAAATAAAAGCCCCACATCATCGCATCCTGTCCTGTCAAGGGATGCACAAGAGAAGTATCTTCAGCCTCCTGTATCATGTCGTTAATGATGTGTAATTCCTGCTCCGCAGCCCGCCACACTTCAGCAGACTGTTTTTGTTCCCATTCCCTCATTTTCAAAAGCGAATCATACAACTGCATCAGCCTAGTCACTTTTTGCATATTCCTCATCCAAGAGATACCCCTTCGACAATATCCTGCAAATTTTGCACTGTCTCTTCAAATGTTGAGATCTCATCAACTTCTTGTCGCAAGAATGAAAGCAATCTAGACTCGCGATCAATTGCTGAATCAGCAAGATAATCACTACCACTGCGATAAGCGCCAATACGGATCAAATCTTCCACATCTTTTTTGGCTGACAGTAGAGCACGCGCTATCTTTGCCGCTTCACGATGCCTAGGAGTAACCACATCATTCATTAAACGACTAATGCTCTGTAATGAATCGATCGACGGAAAATGACCGCGATTGGCAAGATCTCGCTGTAACACGATATGCCCATCAAGAATACCGCGAACAGCGTCAGATATCGGGTCTTGCATATCGTCTCCTTCGACAAGTACCGTATAAATCCCTGTTATTGAACCTTTTTCAGATCGTCCTGCTCGCTCAAGCAATTTTGGAAGCATCGCAAATACGGATGGGGTATAACCACGCGAAGTCGGAGGTTCTCCAATTGCCAGCCCTATTTCCCTAGATGCCATGGCAAAGCGAGTTACCGAGTCCATCATTAGAGCTACACGTTTCCCTTGATCACGGTAGTATTCTGCGATGGCAGTCGCCACAAAAGCCCCCTTTACTCTCACCAGCGGGGGTTGGTCAGATGTCGCCACAATGACAACAGAGCGTCTGAGACCTTCTGCACCTAAGTCACGTTCAATAAATTCGCGCACTTCCCTGCCCCGTTCGCCAATCAGCGCAATCACGTTGATATCTGCCTCACTATTGCGAGCTACCATGCCAAGTAATGTGCTTTTTCCCACGCCACTGCCCGCAAATAACCCCACTCTTTGACCCAGACCCAACGTTAACAATCCATCAATTACCCGAACACCGGTAGCAAGTGGTTCATCAATACGCGGCCTAGACAACGGTGAAGGAGGATCGTTTTGTATGTGAATCCATTCCTCTCCCTGAATGGGACCAAGTCCATCCATAGGTCTTCCTAGCCCGTCCACCACCCGCCCCAATAGATCGGCTCCTACACGCACCGTCAAAGAGTCACTGGTGGCCTCCACCTCACTACCTGGCGCAAGTCCTTCCACTGGACCTAGCGGCATCAGAAGCACCAAGTCATTGCGAAATCCTACTACTTCGCTGATGATCGGCACGCCTGTTTGATCTCTTATCAAACAGACATCCCCAATTCTCGTAGCTGGGCCCCGTGATTCAATGGTTAATCCAATTACCTTTTCAATTCGACCATTGACACGAAATAATCGAATGCCAAAAAGTTTATCGGAGTATTCACTCACTTTTCGATTCGGCAATAACACTTGATTCCCACTCCTTGGCAAGCGATGTCAGTGCCTTGTGAAGTTGTTCCAATCTAGTGCCGAGTCTTCCATCCACAGTTCCGTATTCTGTGGCAATCACCACATCACCAGAGCTGAGCGAACGGTCAGGTAAAATCAATAATTCCACTCTCTGTAAAAAGGAGCGTTCAAAGCTATTCCGGTGATGAATGACAGAAGGAAAATCGGCCGGTGCCACACGCACCTCGACCTTAAATGCCCGTTCCACTTCCGTCAAAAGTGTACGAACAAGTTCAGGAATATAATCCAGTGCATTTTGTACATATTCCCCTACTATTTGTTCTACTGCCACCATGGCTAGATCGATCAAAAAAGGTTCTGAACTGGTTATCCGTTCACGCCGTTCAACTTCAGCCATGCGCAGTACTTCCTGTGCCATTACCACATGTTTATTTGCGTCTTGCAGTCCCTTAGCGTAACCGTCATCGTGACCAACTCGCCAACCCTCTTGGCGTGCCAACTCTTTTACCTCTTCTGCATCCTGATTGCCCTGATCAACTAGTTCCAATGCACGAGTACGAGCATTTTCAATAAGTTCTTCTGCATGTTTTCTGATATCCTCTAATTCTTGTTGCTTGTCTTGAATTTGCGCATTTAACCATGCCAACTCTTGATCTTTTATAAGCTTTTCATTGATCTTGCCCGAAGAAGCAACTACCAAT
>JAJZCJ010000226.1 GCA_021846145.1 Bacillota bacterium | reverse complement strand
AACAGCCGAATCAAGGAACTACATCGGCGAAGCAAGGGGCAAGCGGGGATAATTCTACTCAATGCATATGTTATTCTGGCGAAATGCTGAGAACTCTATCCTCGACTTTGGGTAAGAGCCATCTATTATAAATGACGGATGGAGAGTTGTCCAGGGGATTTTGTCACCTCTGAGTAGTTACGAATTTTTTTCACAACCGTATAACCAATACGTCCCTTTCATTATTAATAAACTGCATATCAGAATCTCGTGACACAAGTCCTAATTGGGCATCAATTGCAGTTGCGATGATCAAAGCATCAGGAGTTTTTAATTTTCTGCCTTTGTCACGCTGTTCGCGCCTTAACTCACCTGCCGTTCGAGCTATTGAAGAGGTAACATCTAAACAACGGCGCTTGTTAAAAAGTTGCAAGCCATGTCGCTTTTGTTCGGATGAAATTCCACTAAAAACCTCACATTCGGTGATCACTGAGAAATATAATGGCATCTTGTCGTTCGCTGCCTGTTTAACAAACTCCATTACTATTGGCTCGTTAGCCAGAATCGCAATGGCAATATTGGTATCAAGTAAATACCCGTGAATAGAATTCATTCCCAGTCACTCTCGCGCATTTGGTGTACCATCGCTTCAAGTTTTTGAGCCTCTTCCGGAGTTAGAATCCCAGCAGACTCAAGAATGTCATCAACCGCGTACTCATCCTCTGATTCAATGGTTTCATTGTACAAGTCGATTGTAATCTTTCGACTATCCAAATTAAGTTTGGAGAAAATTGTCCTCAATTGATTTACCGTTTCATGATCAAGCTTCTTTGAAATCGCCAAAGTCTTCGCCCCCTCCATAAATGAGTGTAGCAATATTATAACTGAATTATGCGATGGAAACCTTCATCAACTAAGCAATATGGGCTTACATCTTATGGCGCATAACGGCCCAAAAGTCCAACGAGCAACCAAATACCATAACTGTATAAATATTCTTAGATCTATTTCCCAATCTAGCTCAATTTGCGCCTCCGTTAACGACGTAGGCTGTTTGAGTTTACGCCCCATAACTTGCGTCCTATAATTTTTTCATAAAGTATTTTGGTGATTCAGTGAATCCTTGTCGTGTGTAGAACCTGTGTGCATCAATTCGCCTAGAATGACAATGAACCTCGATTCTGTCACAATTCCGTTCCTTAGCTAGTTCGGTACAATATTCTTCTAATTCACGCCCGATGCCTTTGCTTCTAATCGACGAATCAACAGCGAAATAGCTAATTCGTGCAAAGTCACCTTCTAACGCAACCTGCGGAATAAAATGTATAGAAATAAAGGCAGTTACTTCGCCACCATCTTCATAAACCAACAACTCTTCATCTGGGTGGGAAAGGAGTTTCTCCAATTTCTTTTTTATGAATGCATCAGTGTCTGGATAATTCAACTGATTTAACAGTTTCGATATTGCATCTCCATCCTGTATCTCTGCTTTTCTAATCCCCAAATATTTCACTCCCTTTCACTCTGTTCTTATTAGACAAACCGGCCCATTTGACGAGAAATACAGCAAATCTTAGAATTGAATAAATATCCAACGCAACACCGGTCGACCTTATAGAAGCCCTCAATAGTTCAATAAGCTAGAAAGCAAGCCTTTTAATCATTCGGGATCTATTGCAGCAACTGCTTCGATTTCGACTAGTTGGTTTGGGTAGCCTAACACCGTGACACCAGACAAAGTACTTGGCACATCATGATCTCCAAATTCCTTTTTCACCATATCCCAGGTGGTTACCAAGTCCGTCGGGTTATCAGTTGCCACTATGACCCTGGTATATACAACATTTCGAAGCGAAGCACCGCTATCCTTCAATGCTTGCTTTAAATTGTCTATGCAAAGCTTAGCCTGAAGCTCATAATCATTGATAAATGGCACTTTCCCTTCTTTATCAAGGGGACAAGCGCCTGCTAAGAAAATCAAATCCATTCCGGAGGGTACTTTGCTGGCGTATGGATAATCCACTAAAGCTAGTCTTGTCGATTGTATATATGAAACATTTCTACCCATGTTAATGTCCTCCTATATCCAATAATACTATAATTACTATTTTTTTAAAAAGAGGAAATAGACGACAGCAAACACCACGACTATACCAATGTTGACGATTAGTCGTGCCGCGACGCGATGTCTTAAGAACAGTAAATCGACACTCACGATAACGGCGATCAACGCCACAATAAACAGTATGCGAAACAAGTTTCCTGCCATTGTACCCCCCCTAAACTGCTTAATGACTTTGGCATACAGAAGCAATCCAATCAGTGATATCACTTATCACCTGCTGCTCAACATGTTGTGCAACCTGATACTCCTTTTTTGCCTTCAGTATCTTTCCATATACGGAAGGCATAAACGCGTGATTTAAGTTTTGGTATAGTTTAAACGTTACATTTGGTTTGTCACTCAATATCGCTTTGTAGACATTAAAATCTCTGTCTACAGTGATCTGAACGTCCATATCGCCTTGCATAATGAGAACAGGTTTATGTAAATTTTGGAGATCATTGATCGCTGGGTGTTCGCCCATTTCTTTAAAGTAGTAAGCCATTAAATGTTTCCCCAAAACTACGGTTGATTTTGCTTCTTCATCCGTTAAGTTGTAGATGTTACTGAATTTCGATCGTAACTTTGCGATCTGTTTTCGAGCAATTACTTTTAGGAATCTATTTAATGATTCTAAAACATCGTTGCTTTGGTCAATCATAATTTCTTCGAGTTTTCGTAGAGAACCTGCCATAATGATGATGCCAGCAAAATTCCCGCCCTCTGCATCGATTCTTGGAGCTAACATCCCTCCCATGCTGTGACCAAGTATAAAGACCTTATTTGAATCGATTCGTGGATCTTTCCTCAAGAACTCAGCCGCAAGGATCGCGTCCTCAATGATTTCTTCTCTAACAGTTAATCCTTTATCAGTCCTCATCTGTTTGCCATAGATAAAGGTTCTCTTGTCGTAACGTATCACTGCAATACCTCGAGACGACAATCCTTCAGCTAAGTCTTTAAACGGGGTGATATTTCCGATCTTTTCATCCATATTGCTTGGACCTGATCCATGAACCAATACAACCGCGGGCAATAAATCACCCGTTTGATCAGGAATACTTACTATGCCGTTCAGTGGATAATTCATATTTGCACCTATAATGATCCTCTCATCAGTCACTGATTCATCTCCTCTTCAGCGTGAGGTTAGAGAGTTTAAATGGTGAGTATTTTTTTATCATGATATTTTTACCAATTTCACAGATGCTATCCAGAGCTATTCCGAAGTTCCTCATTGATACTAACGATCTGATTGCAAATGCGTTACTGATCACATACGTTCCACAGGTTGTTCAAGAGAATAAATTTCATCTTCGATCCGTTCCATCTGTTGTACGACAACCGCTTGGCAATCTTTAATTGCCTGATTGTAAATCGTCGGCCCGAGAAGTTTTATCATAAAATCCAGGAAATTTTCTGAGGCAAGTTCACCGATTGGTTCCGATCTTTCCGTTTCGAAGTATAACTGAATTTGGCTTACTAACGATTTCTTATACTCTTGAGGAATTTTTAAAACAATCATATTTTTCACCTCATTTCGGTTATGAATTCTCATATTATAGCGATAATTGTTACTCAAGTTTTGACTCAATGTTCAGCAACATTCTTCACGGTTATTTCTTGTGACGCCCCAAACAATGCAAATCACGCTTGCAAACTATCATTATTTTGGAGTTTTAGTTCTGGTTGCTAAGTCACATAACGGCCCTTATGTGACATTACTAGAGACATAGCGAAATTGTATATTTATTCAAAATCGGACGAGTTTGCATATTTTATTCCACCACAAAATCAAAATCTTCGATTTTTTTCTTATTTCGCAGTAACGTTGACTTGCTAATCCCCGTCATACGTGCCACTTCATTGAACGAATGGTTTTTCAACAGTTCCAACGCGTGGTTGACCTGAATCGTGGTGTACTTGTTTGGCCGACCATCTTTGAATCCTTTTTTCGTCTTGGCAATCTCCTTTCCGGCTTGTGTTCGTTCAATGATCATGTTGCGTTCCAGTTCCGCAACAGCGAGTAATGTCTGCAAAAAGAAATTCCCCATTGCTGTATTCTCCAAAAGTCCAATGTTCAACACGTTGTTGCCGCTCAGTCTCCCTGTCGGGGATTGAGTATTTTTTTCTTGCCAGAAGTGACGGTGATAGGCGACAATGATTGGCGTGTGGAGCAGTAGTCGGTACCGCCAATCCTTGTTTAAGGAGCAGCGAAAGTGGCATTAAAAAAAGGAAGACGTTAAGGGCTGACACCCCGTCTTCCTTTTCCCCAACTTTCGTTCGTAATAAGAATAGTGGATCAGAAGACATATGTAAAGCCCTTTCTCCCTCCTGAGTTGCAGACATCGGAAACATCACCCATCGATATCCCCCTTCATTGTACGCAGCATCGCCTCGTCGATCGTCATGGCGGACTGGTGCGGGATCAACACCATACCATTCGAATGCGCAATGGTCGTTATCGTTGCCCGCAGTGTGAAACGGAATTCTCGACATGTGCGCCTCAAACATCGCACGCCCTCCCTTTATGGCACCAGGATGTGATGCATGATCTGGATCTCGTAGGGACACATGGGTTGCCAGAAGAAGATCTCCCTAGATTGGCAGGGAGAATTGGTAAATGCCGTTCAGCAAGGAGAAACCGTCGAAAAGGTGGCGGAAGCGACCGAATCGCTGCCAAGCGGTGGCTTGGATGAACGCACCATTGCCCGCCTTGTCCGGGGATGGAATGAACGACTGATCCAACTGGAGGCGGGGGTATGGAGCCGACTCCTCGAATGGGTTCCTCCTATGCACCTCTCTTTCGCGCTCCTTCGCTATGGAGCATGCTACGCCACGCATGGCAAACGGTACGAGAGCGAATCCCCGCTTTTCGAAACATTTCATTCCCAAAAAAGAGGAATTCATCGCCGTGGATTCATCGACACAGGAACAACTGGCGGCGTTTCGTTACAGCCTCATCGCCCCGATCGTCAGTCGGCAGACGCCGCTCGCTCCGGGCGAATTGAAGGCATATT
>JAJZCJ010000225.1 GCA_021846145.1 Bacillota bacterium | reverse complement strand
AACATCCTAAGAAAAGTATACCCAAGTGCTTTCACAGGCGAGGGAGTAGCGGGGTGCGTGAAGACCCCAATGGTAGTGAAACTTTACTCCAGAAACCGCCACCTCAACGCATCAGCGTAGGTGGGGGAGGATTCATTTTAGCACAGTCGAATTGAAAAGGTTTTGCTTGCGGTGTAATAACAAAATTTACGAAAAGAGCCTATTCCCTAGAGCAAAGTGCGATGCCTACTGGGGAATTTCTGAGAGGTTCATTTAAAAGTGAAACAGGTAGAAAGGTATGCTGAAGGAATCACTTCTAATCAAACTTTAAAACTTCTACTTCATCATATGCGTAGAGTCTATTCTTTTCGTTATGGATATACTTCGTTATGATATGGATAGAGGGGAATAAAATGAGAGTGTTAGTAGTGGAAGATGACGAACAAATTTTGTATGCCATTGTCAATGCGTTAGCGGAGGCAGGTTACGAGGTTGATGACGCCGCGAACGGCAATGATGGCGTGTGGATGGTTACTGAACAATCCTATGATATGGTCTTGCTTGATATCATGCTTCCGGATATCGATGGATTGGAAATCACCAAGCGGATTCGCGCCACGTCTCCACAGACGCCGGTAATTTTGGTGACCGCGCGCGATACGGTTGACGATCGGGTTCGCGGTCTTGACGTTGGTGCCGACGATTATGTGGTAAAACCATTTGCTATTGTGGAACTTCTGGCGCGAATGCGCGCCGTGTGGCGAAGACTGGGGGTTTTGGGTGATGAGGGAATTATTCAGTATCACGAATTGTGGCTTAACACCACACATCACACCGCATCTTCAGGGGAAACCATCATCACGTTAAGCTCCACTGAATACGCCATGCTGGAATTTTTTATGACCAATCGAGAGCGGATACTGACCCGCGAGCAACTGTTCGAACGAGTGTGGGGATTTGATTCTGAGGCCAGCGATAATGTCGTCGATGTCTACGTTCACTACTTGCGAAAAAAACTCGCGGCCATCGGGTGCGGCGATTATATCGTCACGCAACGTGGGATTGGATTCTCTTTAAAGAAAGAAGGCAACTGATGTTTTGGCGGACAAGATGGCGCCTGGTATTGTGGAATTCGCTCGTCGTCGCGTGCATATTGGCGGTGTTTTCGATTTCCATTGACAGTTTTTTAAGAGCCCAATTGATTAACAATGCGGATCGCGCTATGATCAATCAATTGCGCCCCATTCTTCGAATCGTTCAGTTAGGGCAAAAACCGCCTGCCCTTGCCCTGCCCCCCTATCCCCCCAACCCGCAAGGGCGTTTGGTCGACCAGCAAAAAACTGTAATATCCCCGTTAAACGGCCAACCGCTTGGTGTGATCGTATGGCGTCCCAATGGCACGTTGGCTTTCCATGCGCCAAAATACCTAACCAATTTAGACGTTCGTCAACTTCAATCATTGGCTAGACCCACACGTCCGATGGATGTCATCATTGAGCAACAACCTATTCGCCTTGTCGTTATTCCGATAACCGCAACTGTATCAGGTAAAAGCAGACCTCTTTTGGTGATGGGGTTACGCAATATCAGCAGCGTCTTGGCGATCTTGCAGGAATTGCGATGGATTACCATTGCAGGCATTCTACTTGGTGTAGGGGTCGCACTCGCTATAGGGGTCATACTTGCTGATCGGGCACTTGTACCCATACGCAAAGCATGGGATCGGCAAATTCAGTTTGTGGCCGATGCGTCCCATGAACTTCGCACACCTCTATCTTCCATTCAGGCTAATTCGGAGTGGTTGCTTGGACACTCGGAACAATTTTCTGACAATCAGGTTCACATGATTCACGGCATTTTTTCAGAATCCAAACGCCTCAGCCGATTGCTGAACCATCTGTTGACGCTCGCGCGCTCAGATGCCAATACTGCGCAACTTGCAGTCAAAAGCACCGATATTTCATCACTGACAATAGAAATAGCGGAACAGTTTGCGCCGCTTTGCGAGGCAAGCGGAATAGAGTGGAATGTACAAGTTACAGAAGGAATAGAAGGAGGGATCGATGCAGAGCGCATGCGTCAGGTGCTTTTCAATTTGCTGGATAATGCCCGAAAGTTTACGGCGAGCAACGGGCGGATTTCACTAACCTGCTCGCAAACAAGGCGCTCCGTACAATGGGTCATCTCCGATACGGGAATGGGCATCAAGCCAGGTGAACAGGCACGCATCTTTGACCGTTTTTATCAAGGAGATTCGAGCCGATCGAATGCAAACGGAATGGGCCTTGGGTTATCGATTGTCAAATGGATTGTCGAAGCTCACGGCGGAACGATTCATGTGCTAAGCCAAGAAGGACAAGGGAGCCAATTTACCGTCAATATCCCTCTGCGCGCGTAAGTCAATAGTAAAATTCATAGATTAGACAAAATATTCTGTTCACTTTGAATATTTATTTTTTATGAAAACATTATGATACATGTAAATACATTAGCGAAAGAAGGAATGATCGTGCTAGGATTCTTAAAAAGGAATCGATTTTTAATCCTTGTCATTATCCTGCTCTCCATGCTGCTCCTCCCTACGCATGATTCCTATGCTGCCGCATCATCGAAGAACAAACAAAGCAATTTTATCTCATTGAAAGGCATTTGGAACACGTATTCTTATTATTTTTACTATGATGCAGGCGGAGGAGAAGGCACAGAAAGTGGCATATCGCTCAGAATCAGCGGCGATCACTGGTATTATGGATCCTCCTCGGGCACATTCAAAATCCTTCCCATCAAATCTTCTGATTGGAAACATTGGGACGTTAAACCATATGGCCCGACCAAAAAGATAGTCTGGTACCATTGGGGGCGTAATGGAAACGCAGATGGACCGATCGAAACACAGACCGTCAAGGGGCATTTATACGTCAACTTCATTTGGGTCATTTATCATGAAAAACCTCCATTCGTTCAGTACCCTGGTTCACTTTGGATTAAATTTGGCCACTAATCATCATACATGATAACCGAATAACGTGCCAAGATGCATTATTTGGCACGTTATTGGCTCCATTTGATTCATGTTATGAGTTGGCTGACCCAGTGGCTGGCGCTTGACCATTCGCTGGCCTCTTACCATTCGCCGGCCCTTGTCCTGAATGGGGCGGCAATCCCTTACGAGACAGCATGGTCGGCAAGCGCTTCGCAAAAGCAGCTTCCGCAGTTTTCACCTGCGTGGAGGAGAGTTTTCCACTGCTGACCATCGCTTGAAGTTGACTATCCATATAGGTAGTCAATGTTTGCTCAAGAGTACTTTCACTAATTCCCTGCTGAGTGGCAATGTCCAGAATGGATTGACCGCTTTGCAAATCGCTTTTCAGCGTACTGGTGCTGATATTCAGCGCTTGTGCCAATTCGCTTGGCGGAATCGGTGCAGGCGGACGTTTCCCTCCCATTTGTTGGCCTTGTTTCGGGCCTTGCCCATTAATTGAACCTTGCCCGTTTGCCGGATTTTGTCCATTAGCGGGGCCATGGCCAAGTTTAGGCGGCAATCCCTTATGAGAAAGCACCGTTGGCAAGCGCTTCGCAAAAGCAGCGTCCGCATTTTGCGCCTGCGAGGAGGAAAGTTTTCCACTGCTGACCATCGCTTGAAGTTGACTATCCACATAAGTAGTCAATGTCTGCTCAAGCGTACTCTCGCTGATTCCCTGCTGAGTGGCAATGTCCAGAATGGATTGGCCGCTTTGCAAATCGCTTTTAAGCGTGGTGGTGCTGATATTCAGCGCTTGTGCCAGTTCACTTAACGAAATCGGTGCAGGCGGACGTTTCTTTCCTATTTGTTGACCTTGTGTCGGTGGGGTATGGATCCCAGTCGACGTGTTCGAATTCGAAGTTATACTCGAATTGGTGGCGGCAAATGTCAATGTACTTCCAAGTGTTAAAGTGGCCATCGCAATGGCCCCGGCTGAAGCGAAGAATTTGATTCTTTTCATATAAAGTTCCCCCTATTCACTCGATATAGTTTGTTGCAAAACGTTTCTTACAAGTTGGATTATGGAGGCACAGTTTTAGAATTTCTTTAGAAGGTCCAATAAGATTCGTAGCGATTTTGTACATATAAGGTGGTCGTGATATAGAGTGTAATGGGCACTTGTGCGTGCGGAAGGCAAAGCCCGTTAGATTTGCTGGAAACTGCCGTTAAGGCAGCAGAAAAATCGCATTCAAAGAGGACAAGCGTATGGTGATCTTGTTGGATGAATTTCAAGAATTAGATCGACTCGGCGGCGAATCACTGTTAAAACGATTGCGCTCAATGTTGACCTGTTACTTATGGTGTATAATTTTTGTAACTAACAAGCACAGCGACAATGGCAAACTTGTCGAAAGGCAGGGACACAAAGTTACAGACCTAATGCCAAGGGATTGGTGATGGTGGCTGAACCGCCGAAAGGACTTGTTTTTTTTGATCGATAATTAGTCTAATGCGGAGGCGATAATGAATACCACGCAAATGATCACTGGCAACACAGTGGGCACTTCGGCAGGACTGATTGATGAGGTTAACTTTGCTGTTCCAGGTGCGAATGCGTTGTCAAATTTGTTAGCAACTAGCCAGACCAGTCAATCTAATCTGAACAGTTTATTTAATGGATAGTCAATTCTTGGCCAAACGATTTCAAAATTTTGCGAACTACGAATGCAAGGGGTCCAGTCTGCCTTATGAGATGTTGGCGTCGAAAGTATCAGAAGACGTGGAGATGCTGGAACTTAGTTCGTACTGTGCACCTGGTCAACCTGTGCCCAATTTATTTTTGGCGAGTGTTCATTATCTTTTATTGAAAGGCTATGCACATGATCTCAAATCATACTATCCTGATTTGAATCCCGATCCACGGCTTACCGAGGATGTGTTTCCGTACTTTAAGGATTTCTGCCGCCAACATCGTGAGGAACTGATCGCCATTATGCGGAGCAAATTGGTGCAAACCAATGAGATCAGACGGTGCGCGTATCTTTATCCGAGTTTTTGTTATATTTACGAGAGAACAAAGATGCCGCTTTCGTTAATTGAAATTGGGACAAGTGCAGGACTTCAGTTAATGTGGGATCAGTACCGCTATTCCTATGGAACGCAGGAAGTGTACGGGAATCATGCATCAACCGTTCATTTAACGGCGGAACT
>JAJZCJ010000224.1 GCA_021846145.1 Bacillota bacterium | reverse complement strand
ATCTCCGTCACTCATTGCCACAAAACACAGCGGCGGAAAAAGTACACACCACCAGTTTTGACCGGCTCCCTGACCAAGTGTGATGCGCAAGGCCTCGTACGTGCCTGCAGGGTATACTTTATTGCCATATAGTTTCGTAGGAAATACAGTCGGGCCAAGCGCCGTCGCCGCGCCGTAAGACATGTGCGCTGTATGCAAGGTGGATGTGGCAATCGCTTCGACTGCGGGGATTGCCTTGGTCAGCACTACTTTTGCCTGCGCGAGACTTGTCACCCGATCTAGACGAGGCCCAATATAGGCGATCACGCGGTTGCGAATCTGACGTTTGACCGCCTGATCCAGTGGTTGATTGCTATTGGCAATGACGCGAAAACGTAGCGCATGCGCAGGTATGACGCGGGGATCAGGCCCCACAAAGTTGTCTTGTTGCCCGACACCTGTCACGTGAAATCCGTTCCAAAAACCTGTCATCGTCGCCACCAGTAACATGATCGCCATCATTGCTTTCATTGTCCATACCCCCAAATTTGCAACCTAGGAAGCAGTATGGACAATCTAGCAAACTCTTAAACATGCAATTGGATCATGACGACGCGCAGGATTCCTTGTACATCTGCATACGCATGTGTGTGAGCTTTGGGGAATGCGGCTTTAAATAACGCCTGTACCTGCTCCGCTTGGTTAATCCCCACCTCAAAAAAAAGCGTCGCATCGGCAGCTAGGTAATTAGGTGCCGCATTTGCAATCGCACGGTACGCATCTAGTCCATCGTGTCCTGCAAATAATGCTAAGTGTGGCTCGTAGTCCCGCACTTCTGGCTGCAATAGCGGCTCATCGCCTACCGGAATATAGGGCGGATTGGCCACTAGCACGTCAATCAATGCCTCTCCTTTTGCAATGACGGAAAAACCATCCCCATAGCGAAAATCAATTTGATCTTCCACGTGGCATCGCCTCGCATTGATCATTGCCACATCAAGCGCATCTTGTGATATATCGCTGGCGATCAGCTGACATGATGCCCTATCTGCCAGCTCAGTGGCAAGCGCGATAGCAATGGCACCTGATCCGGTACCAAGATCCATCACCGTCAGTCGCTTGTTGGGGTTCGCCCTGGCACGCGCCTCAAACGTCGCACCCGCCAGTGCCACTAAGTCCTCTGTTTCCGGCCTTGGCACAAGCACTCGCTCATCAACATATAGAGCAAACCCAGCAAAGTCAGCCTCTTCTAGTACATACTGCAACGGTTCACGGCGTTCGCGGCGACCCACCAACGCAAAAAACGCCACTTCTTGTTCCCGTGTCACTTCACACTGCAACTCAAGAATCAGTTGGTGCGTAGTCATCCCGGACACATGTTGCCACAACCACCTGGCCGTCTGTTCGGGAATCTCTACACCAGCACCTTCCAACCTGTTACTGGCCGTCTGCAACAATTCACGCAGTATCATCAGATCAATTTTCGTTGGCCGATTGATCTAGTTTCGCAGCACGGTCTGCCGTGATCAGCGCATTAATAATTTCTTCCATGTCGCCATCGAGTACAGTTTCCAAGCGATGCAGCGTGAGCCCAATACGGTGATCGGTGACGCGACTTTGAGGAAAATTATACGTGCGAATCCGTTCACTTCGGTCACCTGTGCCGACGGCACTTTTGCGCTGCGCGTCGTATTCTTGCTGCTGCTCTTGCTGATACTTTTCATATAGGCGAGCACGCAACACGCGCATCGCCTTGTCGCGATTTTTTAGCTGTGACTTCTCATCTTGACAGGAAACGACGATGCCAGAAGGAATATGGGTGATGCGCACCGCAGACTGTGTGGTATTAACGCTCTGACCACCAGGTCCCGTAGAACAAAAAGTATCGATCCGCAAATCTTTCTCGTGGATGTCCACCTCTACTTCTTCCACTTCCGGCAGCACAGCGACAGTAGCAGTGGACGTGTGAATGCGTCCGCCAGATTCTGTTGTTGGTACGCGTTGCACACGGTGAGCCCCACTTTCGTACTTCATGAAGCTATACGCACCTTTGCCCTGCACGCTAAATACGGCTTCCTTGATCCCGCCGATGTCTGTCTCACTCACGTCCATGACTTCTAAGCGCCAACCCTTGCGGTCTGCAAAACGGCTGTACATACGAAACAAATTACTTGCAAATAGCGCCGCCTCATCGCCGCCCGCCGCACCACGAATCTCCACGATCACGTTCTTATCGTCATTTTTGTCCTTGGGAAGTAACAGCACCATTAGTTGTTGCTCCAACACTTCTTTGTGCGCATTTAGTTCTGTAATTTCCGCTTTCACGAGTTCACGCATGTCCTCGTCTATTTTATCGCCAAACATTTCTTTGGCTTCCAGCAATTCTTGCGATACTTTTTTATACTCGCGGTAAGCATGCACAGTGTCTTCCATGTCAGATTGTTCTTTGGCATACACCCTTAGCTTTTCCATGTCGCGAATGATCTCTGGATTCGATAGCAACTGTGACAACTGTTCATACCGCTCATCAACCGCTTGCAAACGATCAAACATCTTTTTCGTCTCCCTTCTCCGGCGAACGCAGCTTAGCTAGCGCACGCCAAAAACGGCACTACGCGTTTACCGCAGTACCGTTTCCTAGACCAGATCTTCACGCTATTGCAAGCCGTATTTTTTCCGAAAGCGATCTACACGTCCACCCGTATCTATAAACTTCTGTTTACCTGTAAAAAACGGGTGGCACTTGGAGCAAATCTCCACATGTACATTCCCTTTTACAGAGCCTGTCTCAAATTGTTCGCCACACGCACACGTCACTGTCACTTTTTTATATTCAGGATGAATGCCCGTCTTCATGCCTGTCACCTCCCGTTCACTTCTTGACACGTAATTCATATAATAACACGGTTCTATAGTTTCCACAAGTCTTTATTGGAGGTAGTAACAGCGGTAGCTCCTGCATCTAGTGCCTGCTTCACCTGTTCTGGTGTGCGCAGGAAGCCACCCGTTAAAATTGGCATGCGCGTCTCCCGGTATACCTCCTGAATAAGTTCCGGAATGATCCCCGGTAACACCTCGATATAGTCTGGCTGCATTGATCTTATCATACGATAACTAGTCTCAAGAGAATGGGAGTCCAGTAAAAATATCCGCTGAATCGTTAATACTCCACGCTTTTTGGCAGTTTCTATAACCTGCGAGTGCGTAGAGATAATACCATCTGGTTGAATTTCTTGACAAAGATACTGTGTGCCATATTCGTCTGGTTTCAGCCCTTGGATTAAATCCGCATGCAAAATCAGCTTCACACGATGCGCATGTGCCATGTCTACCACATGCTTCAACTGTGCCATGTGAATTTGCAACATCATCGCATACTCATAGCCTGCCTTCATTATCGCATCCAAATCAGCAATTCGTCGCGCAGCAGGAATGATTTTCTGGTGGATTTTACCCAAGCCATTCCCCTTCCTTTCTATCGTTTAGCGATTTCCTACCCTCATCGAAGCACCTACTATTTTCATGGCGCTAAATAGTTTTGACAAGACCAAGCTAACATCTGGATCTCGAAGTACTTTCACTAAATCCCACGCACTATGAACTTGCAGCACAGGGGTATCCGTCTCCCATTCCTCGGCCACCTTGGTAAAAGTGTTCGCCACCCTACTAATAGCCTCTGGATCCAACGCCTTGATCACGTCCAGCCACTTGGCACTCGTGGCGATCATGCCCGCTGTCTCTGGTTTTCCCAGCAGACTGACACCCGTCTCTGCCAAGTCATCCAAGTCGTTGAGCAAGTATCCTACCATCTTCAATACGCCTGTTGCCTCTGCAATTTGCAATAGTTGTAATGCGCTTTCGATCGTCTGTTCGCGATTATTCATTATACGCGCCCCCTACTTCAATGACCTGTGTCGCCTCGCGAATATACTGATTCAGTTCTTCTTTATACGCTGTCATACGCGCATCATCCCACTTGAAATAACTGGTCATGTAATTGAGCACAGGCTCTTTCCATGTCTGCACCCATTTTACATCGAAAAACATGGCAGAAGTTCTGCGGATAAAAAAATCTGACGGGGTAATCACCATTTCATGATTAATCCCATACACTAGCGCGGCAAACACCTCCAACGCAAGACCACTGTCTTGCGCTTGTTCCCCCTTGGTGCGAATGATCTCATACAGGCGGTCAATATTGGTGCCATAGCGATGTGCCAATTTGCTAGCTTCTTGTTCCCCCAGCCCGAGGGTAACCCCTTCCGCTATTTTTTCGGCAACGAAATTAGGCATATTAGCCGAGCCGCCGAACTTCCCACCAGAAAGTTCGATTTTATCCGTCTGGCAAGCTGGATATTGCTGCTGGTTTTCTTTTCCCAATAAATCAGCAACGAATGTCACTACCTTATCTGCCATTTTGCGATAACCCGTCAATTTGCCCCCAGCGATCGTGATCAATTGACTTTTGGATGTGAATATTTCATCCTTGCGCGATATTTCTGAGGGCGCTTTGCCCTCTTCATGAATGAGCGGTCTCACCCCGGCCCAGAATGACTCCACATCCTTCGCTACGAGAGCAACGCTTGGGAACATATAGTTAATGCACTCTACCAAATAATCCCGATCCGCTTTCGTTGTCACAGGATGCTGAGGATCATTGTGATAATTCGTATCCGTTGTCCCCACATAGGTTTTTCCGGCTCTGGGAACGGCAAAAATCATTCGACCATCTGGCACATCAAAGTAAATTGGATTTTGCAATGGAAACCTTTCTCCATCAATCACGATGTGAACACCCTTAGTCCAATGTAAGGTTTTCCCTTGTTTAGAATGGTCAATCTCCCGCAGGCGATCCACCCATGGCCCAGTAGCATTCACCACTTTTTTGGCGTAAATAGTATAGGCGTCTCCAGTTAGTAAGTCCTTCACCTTCGCACCAGCAACCTGCCCACTTTCATACACCAAGTCTTCTGCTTTCGTGTAATTGATGGCAATTGCTCCCCTTGACACCGCCTCCTTGATTATTTCCAACGTAAGGCGTGCGTCATCCGTGCGATACTCAACGTAATTGCCAGCTCCTTTTAAGCCTTTTGGATTTAAAAGTGGTTCAATTTTGAGCGCTTCTTCTGCCGTTAACATCGTACGCCGTTCTTCTGGCTTGACACGAGCCAAACGGTCGTAAATATATAGTCC
>JAJZCJ010000223.1 GCA_021846145.1 Bacillota bacterium | reverse complement strand
AACGCCAGTAATACCAAGAAGAAATACTTCCTTTTGATTTACGGTCAAGTGACAGATTGATGTTCCCATGACCATGACAAGAGAACCCGCTTCACTCACACCGGCACCTGGCACCGATACATGAGCGTCTACATTGCCCACAGCTACTGCGGTGTGCGAGGTTAGCCCCAACTTTATTGCAAGGTCTTCTCTTACATATCCGGCGCGCGTCCCTAAAGGAAAAAAAATCTCCCCAAGTTTTTCAAATGGATTCACGAATTCCGAGTCAATGCCCGTGAAAAATTCTTTTGAAGGATATCCCCCGTTTTCGGACCACAGGGCTTTGTATCCTGCAGTACAACTGTTTTTCATTAACTTTCCGGTTAAATACCATACCACCCAATCAGTGGCCTCTATAAATGCATAGGTTGCATCGTAAACCTCACGATCATCTTGAAAAATCTCCAGCAGTTTCGGAAAGTACCACTCAGACGATATTTTCCCTCCATATCTTGATATAAATGTTTCATCATTCTTTATTGCCATTTCATTTATCACATCCGCATAATGCTGAGCAGCGTGGTGCTTCCATAATTTAGGCCATGAATGCGGGTGATGAGACCAGTTCTCCGTGGCGCAAAGTGGTACACCTGCCTCATTAACTGGCAGTACAGTGCAGGAAGTAAAATCAATTCCAATTCCGATCACCGCATCCGCGCTTACTTTGACTTGTTCCAAAACACTTGGAATTCCAATTTCAAGTACTTGAATGTAATCTAATGGATCCTGCAAAGCCCAATCAGGTGGGAGTCGTTCGCCCGTATTTGGCAGCACCGCATCGATAACCCCATTAGAATATGGAATTACCGAAGACGCCATTTCCTGACCACTTACCAAATCAAGCAATAACACTCTTCCTGATTCCGTCCCAAAATCTACACCAATTGAATATGACAAAAAAGTATCCCCCCTCACTTATCCCTTAACTGCGCCCATCGTGAGACCCTTCACGAGATACCTTTGGAAAAAGATAAACAAGATCACGATGGGAATGGTAATGATTACGGAAGCTGCCATCATACTTGACCAGTAATACATGTACTGTCCTACATAAGATAATTGAATTCCCGGAGGAATCGTACGCAATGAAGGCACTGTATTAAAAGTCAGGGCAAACATCAGATCGTTCCATCCAGTCAAAAAGGAGAACAACGCCACTGCCATTATGCCTGGTGTGACAAGACGCAGAGTGATCCTAAAAAGTGTTCCGAATTTCCCCATTCCATCCACCCATGCTGCCTCTTCCAATTCCTTTGGAACGGTATCGTAAAAGCCCTTCATCATCCAGATCGCAAACGGCAGAGAAAACGTCGTGTACACAAGAATCAATCCCAGATAGCTGTTAAGTAATCCGAAGTGCTGATACATTACATACAATGGCAGAAGCAAAACAGCCGAAGGAATCATCTGCGTGGCCAAAATAAGAATAAGCAATGATTTGAGGCCACGGTACCTGTATCGTGAAAATGCATAACCTGCGATACTAGATGCTGCGATTGTAAGTATGGTAGATAAGGTACAGACGAGAAAACTGTTCCCCATGTAAGTTAAAAACCCTGAATAATCATGTAAAACAGAGGAAAATGCAGACAGGGTTGGATGAACAGGAATCCATTGCGGTGGCATATCAAACACGGCAGAATTGTGCTTAAAGGCAGTCGAAACCATCCACATTACTGGAAACAAGGTAATACACAGTATGACGATGATACCAACATAGACGAAAGGGTTAGTCATCCGATGTTTCATGCTGATTCACGCTCCATCACGCGAATGTAAAATACAGAGAATACCAACAAAATAAGTAGCCACACGATGCCAATTGTCGCAGCATAGCCAAACTGGAAAAATCTAAAGGCATTTTGGTACACGTAGACAGCTAACGTCGTCGTAGCGTTAATCGGCCCACCTTGAGTAGTTACCCAAATCAACGTGAAGTTATTGAAACTCCAGATGAACATCAATGTCGTTGTAATCAATATAGTTTGTTGAAGTGTAGGAATGGTCACGTGCCAAAAACGCTGCCATAAGTTTGCTCCATCAATCTTGGCTGCCTCCATTTGATCATCCGGAACGGATTGCAATGCGGCAAGCAACATCAACATGAAAAAGGGAAAGTTATTCCATATATTGGCTATGATCATAGCAGGTAACGCCAAATTCGGATTCCCAAACCAATCCAAAAAAGTATGAATAATTCCTAGTTTTTGCAGTACATAATTGATAATGCCCACCTGTGAGTTAAACATAAATAAAAACAGATATCCTGCTGCCACAGATGGGACAATCCACGGGATCACGGCAAGCCCGCGAAAAAAAGCTCGAAACCGGATCTTTTGATTCAAAAGCAAAGCAAGTGCAAATCCCAACAGAAATGCTCCCGCGACAGTGAACACAGCAAAATACAACGTATTGATCAGCGCTAACCAAAAATTCGGATCTGCAGTAAGTTTGCTGTAATTTTGCAAACCTACATATTGAGTAGTCGTTGGAGACAGCAAAAATTCATTGGTCAAGCTAATGAGCACGGCCTTGATCACCGGATAGAAAATCACTGAACCCATAATGATAATCGATGGCAATAACAGTGCCAAGACAAACAATCGATTAGACAAGCCATGACCCATTCTATATTTATTATCTGATAGTGGTGTCTGCACTTGAATACTCAAATTCTTCCTCCTTTCGAACATTCCAAGTCATTGAACGAAGGTGGGACAAATCCGTCTTTACGATCTGTCCCATCGTCATCCATCATGCGTCGCTAATATTAGTAAAGAACCTTGAGTTCCTGATTCACCTGATTAACTACCTGTTTCACATTGGCACCACTGACGACTTGTTGCATACCAGTAAGGATGTACTCACCCGCGGTTCCAAACTTCGGACCGTAAGGCATCGTCTTGGCAGAAGGAATGATCTTTTTGATAAACTCCTGATTAACAGGATTTTTAAATGCAGGATAATTAAAAGATGTTTTCTGAGGCGGAATCGTCCCCATAGGAATGATGTAGTCTTTGATTGATTGTGGGCTAGAAGCAAAAAAGGTCATGAACTCCCAAGCTGCCTGCTTGTTGGGTGACTCCTTAGACATTCCTATATTATGAATATCTGATGCTGTGACAGGACGACCATAACCATCGGTAGGTGTGGTCGTGACACCGAACGTTGAGTAAAATGAGTTACCATTTAAAGCTGGATTAAGACTTTGAAGGATTCCCTTAAAATATGGACCATCAAGCCTAAATACAATTTTATTATCTGCCGTAAGTTGACGCAAAATCGAATAGCTGTCCCCTATTGGAGTGTAATTATTTTTAGCAAGCCATTGTAACCACGAAAATGCACGAATGACTCCAGGTTGATCGAAGTTTGGGTTATTGGGATTGCGCAACATATTGTGCACCCCAAAAGTCCAAAAATATGGATAAAATTCGGTTAGCGCATAAGATACCTTACTCGTATCAATACCAATGCCATAAACTCCTGGCAGTTTTTTGTGTATTATCACTAGATCCTTATTAAGTTGAGTAATGGTAGTAGGAGGTGACTTGATGCCCGCTTTTGCCATCAACGCTTTGTTATACCAAAAGCCATGGGGAGTCAATTCACTGGGAATTGCATACAGCTTTCCTTGGTACATTCCAGGATCTGTTCCGCTATTTTTGGAATAGTTATGCGATAGATAACCGCCTTCGTTCCCGAATGAGTTAAGTGGTTCAAGCACATTTTCAGCAGCCAATTCAGCTGGCCAATTTCCAGATAACAACATAACATCTGGAGCATTGCCACCCGCCGCCATCGTGACCATCTGTTGTCCATAGCCGTTGAATGGAATTGCGATGTTACGAATTGTAATATTAGGATGTAATTTTTCAAATGCTGTGATGACTTCGTTCACATATGCTCGACTGGCAGCTTCTGCTGAAACCCAGTTGGCAAATGTCAACACTATTTTTTGTTGCGAGACATGTGCATTCGTTGCAGCCATGCTTTGTCCTGTCATGGCGATAGATACCGCAATAGTGGCGCTTAATGCCAATTTACCGATGTGCTTGCTGTTAGCCACGGACTTCCATCTGCTCATTACCAATTACCCCCTCACTATTTTTCTAGCAATTGATACGATTCAATTTGAATTATACGTACGAATGAATGCGCTGTCAATAAGTTGTGTGATTTAAACAGGTACCTTGTTCGATACATGTCAACACAGTGACAACCGCTGGAATGTACGCTACGGCGGCCACATCACTAAAATCGCCAAACCATGTCCCTGCAGCGTAATTCATTGCGAAACTCTAGCAATGAGGTATCCTTATTGATCAGTACGCACTCAATACCTGCCATTTCAGCAAAATCAATCAACTGTTCTGCTGTCACATGGTATGAGAAACAGGTATGATGTCCCCCGCCAGCGTAGATCCATGCTTCTGCAGAATCTCGTAAAGACGGTTGCGGTTTCCAAAGCACACGGGCTACTGGAAGTTTAGGCATGTCCTTATTTGGTTGCACAGCATCTACTTCGTTCACAATCAATCGGAAACGATGACCCATGTCAACCAATGACGCACACACTGCCGTACCGCTTCTACCATCAAAGATCAAGCGCGCGGGATCACCCTTACCGCCGATTGAAAGCGGATGAACTTCAATTCTTGGACGCATCTCGGCAATTGTGGGGCAAACCTCCAACATGTGCGCACCAAGAATCAATTCATTCCCCGGTTCCAAATGATACGTATAATCCTCCATGAATGAAGTACCTTTATATCCAGCCATCACTTTCATGATTCGAACGAGTGCAGCAGTTTTCCAGTCCCCTTCACCGCCAAATCCATAGCCCGCTTCCATCAGTCGCTGCACCGCCAGACCAGGCAACTGCTCCATACCGTGGAGGTCTTCAAACGTCGTTGTGAAAGCGTCAAAATTACCTTCTTCAAGAAATGCTCGCAAGCCAAGCTCAATTCTTGCTTGTCCGCGTATCGCATCCCACTGACGACTGTCATTTCGCACTTCCTCTGTGATGATATAGCGTTCTTCGTATTCATTCAGGAGTCTGTTCACGTCCTCTGACAAGACAGAATTAATACGCTGCACCAAATCACCTATGCCATACCCGTTCACCGACCAGCCAAAACGGATTTGTG
>JAJZCJ010000222.1 GCA_021846145.1 Bacillota bacterium | reverse complement strand
AAATCACAGGGGCAACCCTTGGTGCCGGTTGTGAAGTGAGTGAGCTAGTACAGTCATTCGCCACCGTTAACGGCCAGACTCCAGCGTAGAGGTTCCGTGACTTCAAACGCGGAGAGCGAACAATAAGTAGAAAACGAGCCTGAGTAAGTTTGGGTAAGTTTTCTGTAACGGTAAAGAGTGACATAACGTTATGTCGTTAACGTACAGAAATGTGTTATATGTTACCGCTGTAAATGAAATGAGTAATTGATTCAGGAGGTGACTCTACTCTGCAAAAATCATTGGTCAGATCGAGCATTTTATTTGTTATTGTGGTTTACATCGTTGCGGGACTAGCATGGCAATACATCTCCAATCGCATCGAACAAAGCACATTTAATAAGCTAAATTCTGGTCTTTATCAAGCGATGATGTTCACGGAACGCAACGGCAAACGGACTTATCAGCCCCATGGACGTTATTATTACACAAATCTTTATGCCCCTGCCAACTATGCCAGGGTGAAGTCTTATCTTACGAATTACATTAAGTCACACGATTCGTCGGTAGAGTTGAAAAGCTTACTGTTCCGTATGCCCGATTCCAACAATCTCATTGGCTTAGCTACAGTTGTTGTTCACGTGTTACCAGGAGTTAAAGTGAATGTAGATTTAAATGACGACTCTCCATTAATGCACTTCACGCATCCGAATGGCTTTTGAAAAAGTATCTTTCCAATGAACAATCGATTTATTGAACCATACATAAATTTACAAAAAAATAGTAAGTAAAAGACAGATGAATTCGTTATCGGGGAACATGCTTGAAAGTAATTAAATGATGCTATCTTCTAAAAGGAGGGCTATTACAGTGAAACCAAAAGCTAATGTGATCGGAATTATGGCTCTTGGAACGATAGCAATGCAGATGTTCATTCCCAAAGTCACCCATGCCACTACTCAATATGCTCCGACAACAATCTCAATAACAGGTGAATCATCGTTGCACCCACAACATGTCTTGGCGAACGACCCATGGTCAGGAAAGCCAACAAGCTGGGTTCCTGTGTACTATTTGCAAGTAGCATTGAAATCCGTTGGTGTCCAAAGTGCGTGGAATGGAAATACACTCAATATTTTATCGGTCCCTTATGGGTGGAATGAGAATGTAAATAGTGTGCCAGAGCAAGGAATTCCATCTGCTGGGCAAATGCAGTTCTCTATCGGAGGGAATCAAAATGATTATGTCCGTGCACCTAAACTAGTCGTTAAAGATCCTGCAAGCAATGTTGAAACAACATATGTGCCGATTTACTATGCTAACCTGTTTTTAAACCAACGACTTCAAATGAAAACATCTTGGACGGGTTCTACATGGACAATGATTCCGCAAAAAGAGAGTATTTCAAACACTAAATCTTCTACTGTTGTTCTAACCTTACAAAACGACACATCCACTTCAAATATGTTTCCCCCATTACCCATCCCAGCGCCAGCTCCTGTGTCTGTACCGCTTCCGCTTTATCCTAGCTCAACACTTTCAAATCAGGATTTTACTCCGATTGAGAATGTTCCTGTCGAATCGTATGTACAGGATGGTAAAATAGAGTATATGGTACCTGCTCCTTTGACTACGGTTGAAGGTTGGTATAAACAGGCGTTTAAAAACAGTGGGTATGTTGGAGGTGGGGCTGTATCTATGCTTAGCTTTTCACCACAAAATCAACCACCATATCAAAATGTTACCGTTGAAATAAGTTTTAAAACAGATCCGAATAATCAGACCCTGGTGGCATATTGGGTTACTGACGATGTATTGCCTTTAAGACCAAGTTCCTCTTACGTGCCAACTGATGTCGAAAGTGTAAATATATCAATGGCAACGTCGAGTAACACTAATGCTCCACTCCAAAACACGACTGTCACGATTTTGAAACCGACTATAATCAAGAATCTGATTCAAGCGATTAATTCGTTGACAACAATTGAACCCAATGAAGTTGTCAATGGGACTGAGATACCATCGTCAGAAATCACCCAAAGAGCTACATTAACTTTTCATGAGAATGGTGGGAACTCACTAATTGTTCAAGATGCTTATTTTAACAATATCAGTGTAGTTACAGTGTCCAATATTCCGTTTCAAGATCCTAACAATATAGTGTGGACTGCAATTCTTTCTGCGAGTAAACAAGGGGAAACAAGTAATTTGAACAGCTAGAATTACTACTTGCCTTGAGAAGGTGTTATCGATTCGTGTACTGATTTCAACGATGAACAGAATAAGTTAACTGATTCCGACGTGCTCAGGTTGTCGGTAGAGAAAAACCTCCGTTAGGGCTTGGCGGATATCCGCCTGGTATGTGGATAACGACCAATCTTGGGAAAATGAAGAAACTCTCGAATGGGAACATATCGATATCGGGCAAATATGTAGTAGGTTATGTCTCTTTTAAACTCAAGTTTGACAGTTTAACCTCTCAGTATTCATTAATAAGTTGTGGATAACCCCGAGAAACCGCGGTTTTTCAGGGTTATTATTTCGTTTAATTTCGAAAATGTGGGTACAACTTATCAACATGTTGATAAGTATTTTATGTTGATATTATTGATTTTTTGTATTATCATAGTGGGTAATATTATGAGCGGATGTGATCCCCTTGTACGCGCAAATTGTATCCACAAAAAAGGCCGATGGTCGGACCTACCGTTACCTCCGCATCGTCGAGTCCTACCGTGACGGCAAAACCGTTAAAAAGCGCCAAGTAGCCAGCCTTGGCAACATTGACGATTACTCCGAAAAAGAAATTCAGCAGATTATTCGCACCCTCGAGTCACTCCTACAAAATCGCACCCAAGGTGGTGCGGAGGATTTTCAACCCCTTCATTCCCTCCAATTTGGCGTCCCCTATGTGGTGCAAGTTTTGTGGGACCAGTTGGGCTTGACTGCCATCATTCAGGAGGCGCTTCGGGATCGCCAGATCACCTTCGACGTTCCCCGCTATCTCCAAGCCATGGTCATGAATCGTTTGCTCGATCCCTCCAGTAAACTTCATCTGTTTGAGACGCTGGAGGATCTCTATCTTCCGGACGGCGACGGGGAGCCCTGGCAACTCCAGCACTTCTACAGGGCGCTGGATGTGCTCATGGACATCAAGCCGCAGATCGAAAAGGCGATCTACGCGCGATTGACTGACTTGCTGAATTTCCGGCTCACCCTCGTGCTCTACGATCTGACCAGCACGCATGTCACTGGCCATCATTGTCCGATCGCCAAGCACGGCTACTCGCGCACTCATCGACCCGATCTGGAGCAGGTGGAGTTGGGCTTGCTCGTGACGCCAGAGGGGATTCCCATCACGCACGAGGTCTTTCCGGGGAACACAGCGGACAAGCAGACCGTGCCGGAGATTCTGGATCGACTGAAACAGGACTTTGCCGTCAACGAGTGCGTGTTTGTCGGGGATCGGGGCATGGTCACGGAGAAGAACTTGACGCGGTTAGCCGAAGCGGGATACCCGTACATTGTGGGCTACCACAAGCGAGGGCGGATCGTGAGTGATCGGTTGCTGGAACGGTACCAGGACTTGTCCCCCTTCACACCGATCCATGACCACCTCGCCTATCTGGAGATTCCGGCTTCTGCAGTAGACGATGAGGAACCTTCAGGGGATGTCCGTTACCTGCTATGCTACAATGCGGCCAAGGCAGCGCACGATGCCGCCTACCGGATGGCGGCGTTGGAAGAGGTGGAAAGTGCGCTTCGCGACTTGGGGGATCGGTTGCAGGGCACAAGGCGTGGCCGCAAGTTGACAGCGCAGGGGGTCATGCTCAAGGTGGCGGAGATACTCACGCACCGAGGCATGGACGCCTTTTTCGATGTTCACTTTGACGGGAAGACCGTAACCTACCTCCGAAAAGAGGAGCCCTTGCTGCGAGAGTCGTGGCGGGATGGCAAATTCATCGTCAAGACCAATACAACGCTACCGGCCGCCGAGGTGGTACTTTCCTACAAGACGCTAATGCGGATTGAGCAAGCGTTTCGGCAGATCAAGAACTTTCTGGATGTGGGTCCGATGTATCACTGGAATGAGCGGCGCGTGCGCGGGCACATCTTCGTATGCGTATTACGGAAACCTTTGGACACCCATTCCGATAATCCTCGAACACTGATTCTGAAAACTCTCGATCACCCGTTCTGAAAACTCTTGGACACCCATTCTGAAATCATTTGGACAGAATGTTGCCTCCGCCCGCTTCCAATTTAAAAAGCAGGGATTGGCTCTCTTCTTGTCGGAATTTGTCATATTCCACAAGAAGGAGTTGATGCCGATGCGGGAATGGAGAATCCCCATGCCAAAGGTTCGAGAAATTTTACGGTTACATGCTCAGCAGGGGCTGAGTGGTCGCGCGATTGCGCGAAGTCTCGGCATTTCCCCTAGCACGGTCAGCAATGTATTGGCACGCGCCCAAACGGCTGGATTGTCTTGGCCATTGCCAAGTGAATTCGACGATGAGACACAACTGGAAACGTATTTGTTCCCCAGTCGTGCGGGTAGACCTGCAACCCCCACAGAACCGAACTGGGTTGAAATTCATAAAGAATTGCGTCGCAAGGGCGTCACCTTGCAACTGCTGTGGGTCGAATACAAGGCGATCCATCCAGAAGGGCTGCAGTACAGCCAGTTCTGTGCGCGTTACCGTCAGTGGACAAAAACCCTGCATTTATCCATGCGCCAGGAACATCACGCCGGCGAAAAAGTGTTCGTGGATTATGCGGGGGAAACCGTTCGCATCATTGACAGGGAAACCGGTGAAATTCGTGAGGCACAGATTTTCGTGGCGGTGCTTGGTGCCAGTAGCTATGCGTATGCGGAAGCACAGGAGTCGCAGGATCTTGCTTCGTTTATTGGCGGACATGTTCGTGCGTTTGCCTTCTTCGGCGGTGTGCCGCAACTCATCGTCCCTGACAACCTCAAATCAGGGGTGCGACACGCGGATCGCTATGAGCCGAGTCTCAATCGCACCTACGCAGAGATGGCGAATCACTACGGTTGCGCCGTCATGCCTGCACGCCCCAAAAAACCTCGTGACAAACCAAAGGTCGAAGCCGGGGTCTTGCTGGTAGAACGCTGGATTTTAGCAACTTTTCGCCATCGAACCTTCTTCAGTCTTGCCGAGGTAAACGAAGCCATTCTCGTATTACTCGTCAAACTCAACGAAAGGCCGTTTCAGAAGC